>CADBPE010000234.1 GCA_902796475.1 uncultured Ruminococcus sp. | reverse complement strand
CGAGGATGTAAAGCTCAACCTTGACGGAGATTGGGAATCAAATAAATACGGACTGCAAATGAAGATAAATACCTGCATTTCCATTCTGCCGAAAACAGAGGAGGGCATAATTGCTTTCCTTTCATCTGGTGTGCAGGCTCTGTTCGTCAGCTTGACACAAGCGCGGTTATCAGGGAATTGCAGTTTATTGCATTCTCTATGAACGAGGGTTCTGCTGTTGAATTCGGTACGAAATCGGAGCAGATGGCATTTCTCAACGGGAACGGTTTTACTACTGCTCATCAGATCAAGTGCCGGTACATACCTGCAACAAAAAAGCACACAAAAACGGAAATGGAGCACTGCATTGACGGAATGAAGCCGGAGGATTGTCCCTATCCTGTTGACGGGCTTGTTTTCGAGTATGATTTTATCGGATACGGCAAGTCGCTTGGCGGAACATCGCATCACAACAACAATCTGCTTGCCTTTAAGTGGTCGGATGAGACCTACACCACGACTTTTCAACGGTGACGAGGATCAGGAAATGAATTTCATACACAGCTATGGATATAAGCCTGCTCCGAATTTCAAGCGCTGCACCTGCGAGGATGCAAAGCGTATTCGTTACTATGGCGTTGAATTGGAAATTGATGACGGCGGTTACAGCGATGATAATGCGGAGGATATTCTCTATGAGGCTAACGGCAAATCCGACGATGAAGAACTGCTCTATATCAAAACGGACGGTTCCCTTAAAGAAGGCATGGAGCTTGTCAGCCATCCCTGTTCTATTCTTTACCACAGGACTATATTTTCATGGGAAAGAATAGCCCAAAGAGCCAGATCTCTTGGCTATTCTTCTCACAATGCCGGCACCTGCGGTCTGCACTTTCATATAAGCAGGGATAAGCTCGGTGAAACCATAGAAGCTCAGGAGGAAACTATCGGCAGACTTATGTATGGCATTTCTCCGGATGAGCTTGAACTGCTCTATGAACTGGGCTACGTTGACATGGACATTGAAATAATGTGTTACGATCCTGAATATCTTCAGGCTTGTCTGGAAGAGGCAAAAGAGTTTTTTGAATATTGCGAAAGCTTACAATGTACAGGATAAAATGACATAGAGCAGCGTTATGAAACCTACACTGTGCTTATCACCGAACCGGACAATGATAATTATTATGCAGTAACTCTGGATTAATTTCTCAGGAAGGCTTATGCCCGTTGCGAAGAATACGAATCAAAATCATTCTATGTAGTTTCATACTAATTTCTGATAGAAAACAGACTTATATTTGCGAAGATGATTTTCGCAAGACGAGGCGGAGGACGTAGGAATCCTGACAGATTCCGAGGGCGACAACGAAGTATTGCGGAAATCAGACCGCAAAGATTGTCTGGTTTTTATTAGGTTTTAGTATCAGCAGTCGATTATCATTGGTAACAAAGAAAAGAGGGTGGCCGTACTACTCCTTGGATTTGTACCAATTTTAGTAGCATTTTAGATGTAGTACCCAAATAAACCTAAATAGTACCAATTTAAAGGTTAAAAACAGTGTAACTCTAAACCTTCGTTTATATTTACATAAAAAAGAGGTGCTTTTTATGATATACGGTTATGCGAGAATAAGCAGACCAACACAAAATATTGAAAGGCAGATCAGAAATATTACCGAATTTGAACCGACAGCCAAAATAATAACCGAGGCGTATACCGGCACAACACAGGAGCGTCCTGAATGGTGCAGACTTCTTAAACGACTGAAACCGAATGACACTATCATATTTGACAGTGTTTCAAGAATGAGCCGTAATGCCGAGGAAGGCATCGAGGAATATGAGAGGCTTTATAACGAAGGAATCGATCTTGTTTTTCTCAAGGAACACCAGATCGACACGCAGACCTATCGCAGTGCTGTTCACCAACAGCTTGAAATGACAGGTAATGAAATAGCTGACGAGTTTATCAAGGCAATCAATAATGTTCTGATGATACTTGCCCGAAAACAGATATATCTGTCCTTCGAGCAGGCACAGAAGGAGGTTGACGATCTTCATAAGCGAACATCAGAAGGAATAAAAACCGCCAAGATCAAAGGCAAACAAATCGGAAAGGCTGCAGGCTCTGTTGTTATTTCCAAAAAGAGCATATCAGCCAAACAACTCATTCTCCAGTACAGCAAGGATTTCGGGGGTACTCTTAACGACCCGGAGGTTATAAAGCTTATTGGCGGCATTTCAAGAAACACATATTACAAATACAAGAAAGAACTGAAAGAAGAATGAAAAACAGCAGGGCACTCATCATAAACTATTGGGTGACCTGCTGTTGTTATATCAATATTTTGGTATTTCCTCAAAGGAATATTTAATAATGTGTACTTTCGTGTTTAATGAAAATAAACAAGCCGAATTCAGAAAGAGTTTAGTCATGGCACTTTTGTAGTAGCTTTGCTGCCTTACCGTACCCGATATTCTTTTTGGGTACGGTCTTAGTTTGCTTTGCAATGCTTTTATGCGCTGAAACCCGTAAAACAGCCTTCTTCCACATCATAATAGAGGATAGCCTGATTTTTTGTCTGAGTTTCAAATACCACCATGATCTCACCGCCGACTGAATAAACATGATATTCCTGATCGGTAGGGTCAATGTTCGTATCGGGCAGCTGAAACGGAAAACCAACGGTTACGCCAACGTCGTTTTCATTTATAGTCGTTACGATCTGCATATAAGGTCTGTCCTCACTTTTGGTTTCGATCGTGCCGAGATCATATAAATGTCTGCTGTCAGACGGGTTGGTCAGCAGCTTTTCAAACCACAAAGCAAGCTCGTTTCCGGGATGAACGGTTTGCAGAGTCTTTACCATAGAATCAATGAAAGTTTTCCGTTCTTTTTCATAATCAAAGTTATCATAATCAGAAACAATATCCCCTCCTGCGTATGGAAAATAATAATTGCTCCAGTACGGCAGAAAAGAGTTTATGTTTTCTATCAGCTTTTTGCTCATCCGGCTCACCTCGGCGGCTGAGGCTTCTTTGCTGTCGGGATCAGATAAACGATAGTATAAAACACGGGCGTCGGACAGCTTTATAATAAGATCAAGGCTTTTCGTTTTATCGGCCGATATATTAACGGGATGGTTCTGAATGTATAATAAGCCCGAATCCTTTTCTATCCTTGCGGCACTGACAAGATTCTTACATTCAATTCCCGAAAAAATGTGTACGGTCATACAAAGGATATTATCAAGATAATTTCTGTACTGCTGCGTGATCTCGTTTTTGTTAATATCATATTCAGAGGATTTGTTTGATTCCGTTTCTCCGATGCTCTGAATATAAAGCTGCTGTGCATACTCATCAACGGTCTGCGTATCGGATCCGATCACAGCCATTCTCGGATAAAAACGGCTGTCGTTTTCGTCATTTATGACCACAAGCTGTGTGTTCGTGCTTTTTGTATGGGTGCAGACCTTTTGTGTTTCGTCGGGCATAAAT
>CADBPE010000233.1 GCA_902796475.1 uncultured Ruminococcus sp. | reverse complement strand
GTCCCTTGACCCTGCAAGCCTTTGAAAAGGCTTGAGCGAAACTTTTAATTTTATGTTCATACATTTTTAACTCGTTCAAAAACCCTAGTATTATGGATTCCGCAAGTTGACAAACAGGAGAAAATAGTATAAAATTAGAATGATATTTACAAATGATAAAAGCTTTGAGCTTTGAGCTTTGAAAGGGGTAGATGTGATGAGCTTTAGTATCCTCGGAACAGGTAAGGCTGTTCCGGATTATGTTCTGACTAATGATGAGCTTTCAACTATGGTCGAAACTAACGATGAATGGATCAGGACAAGAACAGGCATTGAGGAAAGAAGAATCTGCAAGGATGAGACCCTGACAGACCTTACGGTGAGGGCGGCTAAAGACGCTCTTCAGGATGCGGGCGTGGAACCTTCTCAGCTTGACCTTATCATCTGCTCTACTATGAGAGGTGAAAATGTGACGCCTTCACAGGCATGCGTTATACAGAAGGAGATCGGCGCTGACTGCCCGGCTTTTGACGTGAATGCTGCCTGCTCCGGCTTTATATATGCTCTGGATATTGCTGACGGCTATTTTGTAAGGAAAAAGGTAAAGTATGTTCTGGTGGTCTCTATGGATAATCTCTCCAATATCATCGACTGGACAGACCGCTCTACCTGCGTTCTGTTCGGGGACGGCGGCGCTGCTGCCGTTCTTGGTGAGGGAGACGACCTTCTGGCTATCAACCTTACCGCAGTGGGAAATGACGAGGTGCTGCGTATACCTCACGGAAGCAACTCCTCACCGTTCTATAAGCATGAGGAGCAGAGGGCAGTTCTTCACATGGCGGGCAATGAGGTGTACAAATTTGCGGTCAACGCTATGTCAACAGGCATAAAGAAGGCAATAGCAGACGCCGGACTTACCGAGGACGATGTTGACCATGTTATCCCGCATCAGGCGAATATCAGGATAATAAACGCATCGGCGAAGAACCTTGGCATTCCGAGAGAAAAATTTTTCTGCAACGTGAACCACTACGGCAATACGTCATCAGGCAGCGTTCCGCTTGCTTTGGACGAGGCGAACCGCGCGGGTCTGCTGAAAAAGGGCGACATCATTGCAATGTGCGCTTTCGGAGCAGGTCTTACCACAGGCAGCTGCATAGTGCGCTGGACCAAGTGACCGGCAAGCCGCACAAGGATATAATTATGAATATCGCCGCAAGGCGTGATACGGAGGAATAGCTTATGGCAAAAACAGCTTTGGTGTTTTCCGGTCAGGGAGCGCAGTATCCCGGAATGGGCAGGGAACTTTATGAATGTTCACCCGCTGCAAGGGCAGTATTCGATATGGCGGAGGCTATCCGTCCGGGTACTATAAAGCAGTGCTTCGAGGGTACAAAAGAGGAACTTGCAGTTACCATCAACACCCAGCCCTGTGTTTTCATTACCGATCTTGCGGCAGCTGCGGCAGTCGCCGAAAAGGGCGTTAAGCCTGATTTTGTGGCCGGATTTTCACTTGGCGAGATCGCAGCCATAGCCTTTGCGGGAATGCTTTCCTATGAGGACGCATTCAGGCTCGTGTGTAAGAGAGCGGAGCTTATGGACAAGGCGGCAAAGGAGTGTCCCGGCGCAATGGCGGCAGTAATGAAGATCACCCCTGAACAGACCGAGGAAATATGCGCAGGCTTCACAAAGGCGTATCCCGTGAACTACAACAGTCCGGCGCAGACCGTTGTGGCAGCTGATATAAGCGAGATAGACGCGCTTTGCGACAAGGTGAAGGATCTTAAAGGCAAGGCAGTCAAGCTGGCAGTGAGCGGCGCCTTCCATTCGCCTTTTATGGATCAGGCGTCCGAGGGCATGGCGGAGTATCTTAAAACCATCGATCTTAAATCGCCGGAGATACCTGTTTATGCGAATTATTCAGCGCAGCCCTACGAGGGCGACTACAAGGAACTTGTGGCTCTGCAGATAAACCATCCTGTCAGATGGCAGAAGACCGTTGAAAATATGATAGAAGCAGGAGCCGAAAGCTTTATTGAAGTAGGCGTGGGCAAAACGCTTACCGGACTAATAAAGAAGATCAATGCGCAGGTATGCGCAGTAAATATTGAGAATAAGGAGGGACTCGACACCATTTGATGGTGCCGGGGTACAGTAATGTTTGAGCTTACAGGAAAAACAGCGATAATCACAGGTGCATCAAGAGGAATAGGTAAGGGCATTGCCCTTAAATTTGCGGAGCTTGGAGCAAATATTGCTTTTCTTCACTTCAATGACGGCGAGAAGGCAGACGAAACTGTTAAGGAGCTTGAAGAAAAGGGCGTAAAGGTAAAGGCATACAACTGCAATGTGGCTGATTTTGAGGCTTCAAAGCAGGTCATTGACGAGATAATAGCAGAGTTCGGCGAGGTGCATATCCTGGTGAACAATGCGGGCATCGTCAGGGACGGTCTTATCCTTTCAATGAAGGAAGCCGATTTTGATGCGGTGATCAGTGTCAATCTCAAGGGCGCATTCAACATGACAAAGAATATCTATCAGCACTTTATGAAGAAGAGAAGAGGCAGGATCATCAATATCTCTTCAATAGTAGGTATAAACGGCAACGCAGGACAGGCTAACTACGCTTCCGCAAAGGCGGGTCTTATCGGACTTACCAAGTCGGTAGCCAAGGAGCTTGGCTCAAGAAACGTTACCGCAAACGCTATCGCTCCCGGCTTCATCAAGACAGACATGACGGACGGTATGCCAGAGAAGGCAAGAAAAGCTGCTCTTGCCGCTATTCCTATGAAGAGAGCCGGCGTTGTCGATGACATCGCCAATACAGCGGCGTTCCTTGCAAGCGACGAGGCGTCCTATATTACGGGTGAGGTCATCAGAGTAGACGGCGGTATGGCTATCTGACCGGAGAAGCTTGCATTGAAACAGCGTCGGATCATAAGGGCGGGCTGTCGTCTGCCTGATACGATCGCTTTGTTTAAGCTTGTTTATGGCTGACAATAATATAAAACAGCATTTTCCCAAGATCTTCGCCTGATTTTCTTCTTATCGACGGAAGAGAAAAAGGAAAAGTATGATATTTAGGAAGGATGAAAGAACATATGAAAAGAGTCGTTGTTACAGGTATAGGCGCTGTAACTCCTGTTGGCAATACAGCAGAGGCTACATGGGATGCGCTGAAAAACGGCAGAAGCGGCATTACATTAGTGACAAGGTATGATCCCGAGCTTACCAAGGCAAAGGTCGTTGCCGAGGTAAAGAATTTTGCCCCAACCGAATATATCGAAAAAAGAGAGTGCCGCAGAATGGATCTCTATACCCAGTACGCTATTGCGGCTGCCGATCAGGCTGTTGCTGACAGCGCTATAAAGGGTCAGATAGAGCCGGAGCGCTTTGGCGTTTATGCAGGATCAGGCGTGGGCGGCATTATCACCTTCTACGAGCAGAGCATAAATATGTATACGGATAAGAATATCTCACCTTTCTTTATCCCTATGATGATAGGCAACATCGCTTCGGGCAACATCGCTATCAAGCATAATGCTCAGGGACCGTGTCTGCCGGTAGTTACAGCCTGCTCTACATCTACGCATGCTATCGGTGAGGCTTACAGAGCGATCAAATTCGGCTTTGCGGATGCGATCATTGCCGGAGGCGCAGAGGCGGCTCTTCACCCGCTTTCAATCAAGGGCTTTACAAGCTGCAAGGCTCTTACCATGAGCGAGGATCCGGAGAACGCTTCTATTCCGTTTGACAAGCGCAGAAGCGGTTTCGTGCTCGGCGAGGGTGCCGCTATGCTGGTGCTTGAGGAGTACGAACACGCCGTAGCAAGAGGCGCAAAGATATATGCCGAGATATGCGGATACGGCAACACCTGTGACGCTCACCACATCACCGCGCCCGATCCCGAGGCTGTTGTCGCTTCAAGATGCGTTACACAGGCTATTGAGGAAGCAAACTATGTCAAGGGCGAGTCTGTTTATATCAACGCACACGGCACAAGCACACCTATGAACGACTCCACCGAAACCAGGATATTCAAGATCGCTCTTGGTGAGGACGCTTACAAGGCTCACATCAGTTCAACAAAATCCATGACAGGACATATGCTGGGCGCGACCGGCGCAGTTGAGGCTATTGCCGCTATTATGGCAATGCGTGAGGGTATCATACCGCCAACGATAGGCTATAAGGAGCCTGATCCGGAGTGTGATCTTGACTACACCCCCAACAAGGCGGTACAGGCTGACGTCAGTCTTGCGCTTTCGACCACATTCGGTTTCGGCGGACACAACGCCTGCCTTGCATTCCGTAAATATTGATTAGGAGAGATCTTCAATGTATAGTGTAGACGAAATAAAAGAGCTGCTGAAGGCTTTTGACAGCTCAAAGGCTACCAAGCTGGAGCTGATAAGTGAAAGCGGCGAGGTTCTGACGATAGCGCAGAAGTGCGGCAAGGAAAAGGTGTATGAAGCATCGGCTGTTCCCGTGACCGAGCAGGCAGCCGCAGAAAAGCTCCCTGCAGTGCCCACACCCTTTATCCATGAGGAGGAAAAGCAGGAGAACGAGGGCTCACCGATAGCTTCACCTATGGTAGGAGTGTTCTATGCAGCGCCTTCACCCGATCAGGAGCCTTATGTAACGGTAGGCTCAAAGGTAAACAAGGGCGATGTGCTGTGTCTTGTTGAGGCAATGAAGCTTATGAACGAGGTAACAGCCGAGCAGAGCGGCGAGATATGCGAGGTATGTGCAGAAAACGGTCAGGTCGTGGAATACGGTCAGACACTGTTCAGGATAAAATAATTCCAATGCGGTCATATTTCACATACGGAAGGCTGACAAAGCGTTTCTTTTGACGGACAGGAGATCATTATTATGAACAAACAAGAACTTGAAAATATAATCCCTCACAGAAATTCCATGCTTCTTATAGACGAAGCCACCAAAACAGGTGAGAAGACCTGCGAGGGCAAAAAATACATCAAAGGCGACGAGTGGTTCCTTGACGGACATTTTCCGGGCAATCCCGTAGTGCCGGGCGTTATCCTCTGCGAGATGATGGCTCAGGCAAGTTCGGTAATTATTGCCGAGGTATCCGCAAAGAGCATCCCGTTTTTCGCAGGCATCGAAAAGGCGAAGTTCAAGCAGAAGGTCCTTCCCGGCGATACTCTTGAGATAAAGTGTGAGCTTATAAAGAACAGGAGCGTATTCTATTTTGTTGAGGGCAAGGGCTATGTCAACGGAAAGCTTGCTGTTTCAGCCGAGTTTTCCTTTGCGCTTATCCCCAAAGACAAGGTAGAGGGCGCAATGTGATATGCTTGCCGGCTCCGGTTCACTCTTCTGGATCGGGGAACTAAATTTTTAACAAAGTTATCAAAAGATGAGAAAAAGCGCTGAAATTCGAGGTGCTTTGATCGCAAAACACAGGTTTTTCAGGAAGATAGTCCGGGGGAGGAGCCTTTGCTCCGAACAAAGATCTTCCCAGGTATGACCTGCATCGGAAAAATGATTTCCGTGTGAATGACGAACAGACAATACTACACCGCCTGCGGCGGTGGGGAGGAGGTCACAGCTTGTTTTCTAAAATACTGATCGCCAACAGGGGCGAAATAGCAGTGAGGATAATTCGTGCCTGCCGTGAAATGGGGATATCCACTGTAGCGGTTTATTCGCAGGCGGATAAG
>CADBPE010000232.1 GCA_902796475.1 uncultured Ruminococcus sp. | reverse complement strand
GGATTTCGCGCTCTGCGGAGCGCGACCAAGGGCTCTGCCCTTGGAACCTGCAAGCCTTTGAAAAGGCTTGAGCGAAACTTTTGTGTTGCCGTTTTTGGGAAGTGCTTTCGCCGGCAGCTTGCCAAAGAACTCGCTGAGTCTTTGTATATTATATAAATAAAACAACAAAAATATATAGATTTTGTGTGTGTCTACAAAAAAATGCACAAAAATTCAAGCATAATTCACCTATACTTTTAGACGTTAACAGTAGTATAATTATTGTGTGGATTTATACATTATCTTTTGAAGGGAGAATCATCAATGGAAGTAATTACAAAAAGAGCTGAAAAAGTCATCTATCGTGACGGTGACAACGTAATAAAGCGTTTCTCTGCAAAATATCCGAAATCAGATATACTTAACGAAGCACTCAATCAGGCAAGAGTAGAGGAAACAGGACTTCCTATACCGGCTCTCAAATCCGTTTCGGTGATCGACGGCGAGTGGGCTATAACAATGGAATACGTTGAAGGCAAGACCCTTGCGCAGATAATGCAGGAGGATCCTGACAATATGGATAAATACATGGAGCAGTTCATTGATCTGCAGATACTTGTGCAGAGCAAGAGATCTCCTCTGCTCAACAAGCTTAAGGACAAGATGAACAGAAAAATATCCAGTCTCAGCAGCCAGGTGGACGCAACTACACGCTACGAGCTGCACACCAGACTTGAGAGTATGCCCAAGCATACCAAGGTTTGTCACGGCGATTTCAACCCGAGCAATATCATTATTGATCCGCAGGGAAATCCTCACATTATAGACTGGTCACATGTTACTCAGGGCAACGGAGCAGCCGATGTTGCGAGGACATATCTCCTTTTTGCGCTCAGGGACAAGGACCTTGCCGATAAGTATTTGGATATGTTCTGCAAAAAGACGGATACAGCAAAGCAGTATGTTCAGCAGTGGCTGCCTATCGTAGCAGCGTCGCAGCTTGTAAAGCGTATTCCGGGCGAGGAGGACTTCCTCAAGCGCTGGGTAGACGTTGTGGATTATTCATGATCTTCTGAATTGACCCGAAACAGGTCAGTCCAAAAAAACAGCAGGTACAGACAAAATGTCCGGTACCTGCTGTTTTTATTTGTAAAAATACCTTTTCTTGCCTGGAATGGAGCTTTTACCATGCAAGAACTTCATGCCCGTCCTCGGTGACGAGAACCATTATCTCCCACTGGGCAGAGGGCTTTTTGTCGGCGGTGTAGATCGTCCAGTCGTCCTCCTTGTCGACAAAAACGCGGTGAGTGCCCATGTTTACCATCGGTTCAATAGTGAAAATCATTCCCGGAACGAGAAGCATCTCCGTACCTGCCTTGGAAACATAGCTTACCCAGGGATCCTCGTGGAATTCCAGTCCGACGCCGTGACCGCCTATTTCACGCACAACGCTGTAACCGTTTGCCTTCGCATGGTCGTTGACCGCCTGTCCCATATCGCCCAGAAATGACCAGGGCTGCACCTTTTCAAGACCAAGCTCAACGCACTCCTTGACAACATCTACCAGCTTCCTGTTTTCGGGGCTGACGTTGCCGATGCAGAACATTCTTGAAGAATCGGAAAAATATCCGTTGTAAATGGTAGAAACGTCTACATTTACGATATCGCCGTCTTTGAGCACGACTTTGTCGGAGGGTATGCCGTGACAAACTACCTCGTTTATAGATGTGCAGACGCTTTTGGGATAGCCTTCGTAGTTGAGCGGAGCGGGTATGCCGCCAAGCTCGGCTGTCTTTTGCGAAACAAGATCGTCGATTTCCTGAGTGGTCATTCCCACACGGATGTTCTCGGCAACATAGTCCAGTACGGCTACGTTTATTTTGCAGCTCTCACGGATCTTCTCGATCTGCTCAGGAGTTTTTATCATGCTGTGGTCGGGAACAACATGACCCTCGGAACGGTACCAGGCTATTTTGTTGTCAAATTCTTCGTGGCATTTCTTGTACTTTTTTCCGCTGCCGCACCAGCAGGGATCGTTTCTTCCGGTTTTTTCTGACATACTTCCAGACCCTTTTCTTTTTATTTTTTTGGTTTAAGTAACCTGACTCTTCTATTATACTCGCTTGTCCTCAAAAAGTAAACACACTTGAGCGGTCTTTTCATATTATATTATCAAGGGAACGGAATATGCGTCACCCTCGGAACAGAAAAATAATACGGAAAACGGAGATGAAAAATATGATGTGCGACTATGAGTATAACGAACAGCAGTATGTTCAGACCACATGCAGCCAAAGCAATGATCTGTGCTCAAAATGCAGCCGCGGCATGATGATACTGACGGGTATTATTTCCGGTCTGGTATTTGCGGCGGCAGTGGTGCTTCTGTTCATCAATTCGCTGCTTACGGCGGTTTTCCCGGCAGTGCTTACAAGCCTTATCGCAGGTCTTGCGGCATTGGGCGCGGTGCTTTCCGCTGCGGTTTTCCCATGCTGTGAAGGAAGCACAGGCAAAAAGTGTATACGCTGTCATTTAGGCGGACTTTTCTTCGGTATTCTTGGAACGATCGCTTCTGCGCTGCTGGCGGTTTCCACCGACCTTGCCGCAGGCTCGGTCATTGCCGCTGTTACAGTGGGACTTACCGCTTTCTTTTTTGCGTTTATGCTTGTGAGCCTGCTTTTTCTGGTGAAGTGCGCCGTTAAGTGATCATGACGGTCTGTCAGTGCAATATCGTCAAAATTGAGGTTTCCTTTCACCGCCTCACGGCGGTGGGGGAGACTTTTTCGTATTATCAGAAAAACAGACCGAAACTGTGATGCTCGCAGGCAGAGGATAGTAAGAAGTGCAATGCGTATCTTTCGGTGCCGGCGCAGAGCCTGCGGCGGCAAGCTGCCGCACCCAATTTCGCGGCGCAGAGCCTGCGCTCCCGTATTAGCGTTCACAGATAAACAAGCGGAAACGAATTACCCGCGCCCAAAAATATCATCCCAAAACTCAAACACAAAAGTTTCGCTCAAGCCTTTTCAAAGGCTTGGCGCAGAGCCTGCGCTCCCGTATTCGCGTTCGCAGATAAACAAGCGGAAACGAATTACCCGCGCTCAGAAATACTTT
>CADBPE010000231.1 GCA_902796475.1 uncultured Ruminococcus sp. | reverse complement strand
GCGTTTCTGTATTATTCGTTATTCACTATTCATTTTTCATTATTCATTAAATACTATTGGTCAGAAATAGTTTGACCTTAGCGGATAAAATATTGCTGAGGCTTCCTCGATCACCTTAATGGTCATATATCAAATAATATGAAATAATCAGAAATAATCAGAAAAACAGAGAAAATTAAAGAAAGTTGCTGTATCGGCAATATAAACGCAAATAATTTGACTTATTTTGACTTTGACCTTTTCTGACTATCAGGCTATAATTAGATCACAAGGTCAAGGAAAGTCAAAGACAAATCGAAAGAGCAGCGGAGCTTATTGCAGAGCCTGCTCCGATGACGAAAAATTGACCTTACCGGAAATATCCGGATTACCGGGCGGCGCCCGATGGGAAGTGATGGTTATGAAAATGAGCGATATCGTTGCGGCGTACATTATCAATATGCTTGACCAGAGTGACGGCAATGCCGAAATACAGCGAAACGAGCTGGCGGGAATGCTTGGCTGTGTGCCAAGTCAGATCAACTACGTTATATCGTCAAGATTCACGCCCGAACAGGGGTATATTGTAGAGAGCAGGCGCGGCGGCGGCGGCTACATCCGCATTACCCGCATCACCACCGACAGGAGGATCGCCATTATGCACGTTGTCAACTCCATCGGTGAACGTATTTCAGAAGCAACGGCTGCCACTATTCTTGACAATATGGCAGGCCGTGATCTGATAGACACATACGAGAAAATGCTGATAATGTCGGCGCTGTCTGACAAGGCGTACAGAAACGTGCCGCAGGAGTCACGCGACCAGCTTCGCGCAGCTGTGATGAAAAATATGCTCGCAGCTATCGTGGTTTTGCAGACCTGATAAAAGCTGCAGGCTGTTTAAACATGAAAGGACAGGCTCATATGAGCGTGTACGATAAAAAGAATGGAGGAGATATTTATGTTATGTCAGTCATGCGAAAAAAAGCAGGCAACTACACACATCAAAACAATAATGAACGGTGAACTCAAAGAATACCGCCTTTGCAGCGACTGCGCAAAGAAATACGGTTACGGCTCCTTCCTCGGAGACTTCGGATTTGATATGGATAAGCTGTTTGGCAGCTTTATGGAGGGTATCGGCGCTCCGAGGACACAGAAGCGCTGCCAGTGCTGCGGAAGCAGCTTTGAGGACATAGCAAGAAGCGGCAAGGTAGGCTGCGCCGAGTGCTACGACACCTTCTATGATGAGCTTCTGCCTTCCGTAAGAAGAATACACGGCAGAACATTCCACACCGGCAAGCTTGCACATTCTGCAGGAACCGGCGTTAAGATAAGAAACGAAATAGCAAGGTGCCGCACCGAGCTGGAGCAGGCTATAAAATCCCAGGAATTTGAAAAAGCAGCCGAGCTGCGCGACCGCATAAGGGAGCTTGAAAAAAGCGTGGGCGACCAGAGCGGAACAGTATGAAAGGAGTGATGATCATGTCAGCAAAGAAATATACGGATCTGATGGATGTTAATGATGTGGTGATAAGCACCAGAATAAGATTTGCAAGAAATCTGAGGGAGTATCCTTTCCCGTGCAGACTTACCGATGAGAAGAAGCGCAAGGTTGCATCCATTGTAAAGGAAGCTGTGCTTGATGGTCATTCTGCGATATCCGACAGGTTCCGCTACATCCAGATGTCGGAGCTTACTCAGGAAGAGGCTGTATCGCTTGTTGAAAGGCATCTTGTCAGCCCGGAATTTATATCCGACAGGCAGGGCAGAGGTCTTTTGCTGTTAGATGATGAATCCGTGAGCATTATGATCAACGAGGAGGATCATATAAGAATACAGGTGCTTGCTCAGGGCATGAAGCTTGATGAAGCCTACGAGCTTGCCGATAAGATAGATACTCTTCTTGATGAGAGCCTGAATTTCGCTTTTAATGAAAAGCTTGGTTATCTTACACAGTGTCCTACCAACATAGGCACAGGCATGAGGGCTTCGCTTATGCTTCATCTTCCGGCTCTTCAGGAAAGCGGCTCAATGGGCAAGATATCCGCATCGCTTTCAAAGCTGGGCATTGTGCTCAGAGGTCTCTACGGAGAGGGCAGCGAGCCGAGCGGCGCCGTATATCAGCTTTCCAATCAGGTGACGCTTGGCATTACCGAGAGAGAGGCTATAAAGAATCTGAACGATATTGCAATGCAGCTTGTTCAGCAGGAGAGAAACGCAAGGGAGGCAATGTCTGAGAGCATAAACGTGCTTGATGAGATATACCGCTCTTATGGCATTTTGATGTACGCAAAGCTTGTGAGCAACAACGAGTGTATGAAGCTGCTTTCCAATGTAAGGTTCGGCGTTGAGATGGGCTGCTTTGAGATAGATTTTGAAACGCTGAACCGTCTGCTTATCGAGATACAGCCGGCGACGCTGATGAAGAATATCGGCAAAAAGCTGAGTCCTGCGGAGAGGGATCATATTCGTGCGGAGCTTGTAAAAACGGCATTGAGCCAGAAGAAGATCCCTGCAAGCCGCAGACTTGAAAACAATGATAATTGACAGTAAAACGCATACCATCCGATGCGGCAGCTGAAAATTCGCCGCATCGGGAAAAAGAAATAAGTTAAAGGGAAAACAAACTGCATGGCATAACGGAAAAAGGAGGTATCATTATGTATAAGTTCAATGGTTTTACAGAGAAGGCTAATAAGGCGGTCAACCTTGCTATTGAGGCGGCGCAGGAACTGGGACACACCTATGTTGGCAGCGAGCATATCCTTTTGGGTCTGCTCAGGTGCGGCGACGGAGCGGCATTTACCGTTCTTGAGAACAGCGGCGCAAGCGAAGAAGAACTGACAAGGCTCATCTCCGAGAAGATAGGCGTAGGCGACAGAACAAGACTTACGCCGGAGGATTTCACTCCCCGTACAAAGCAGGTCCTTCAGAATGCGGTTTTGCAGGCTTCGAGAATGGGTCACAGCTATGTTGGCACCGAGCATATCCTTATCGCGCTAATCTCTGATGAGCAGAATTATGCTGTCCGCTTCATGGTTATGATGAATGTTTCCGTGAATGATATTATACGCGGACTCAAGGATATCTTCGGAGAAAACAGAGCGCAGGATGAAAATGACGATTTTATCCACGGAGAAGGCTCCGGCAAGAGCGCTGCTTCAAACGGCAGCACCAAGATGCTCGATAAATTCGGACGTGATCTGACCGCCGTTGCGGCAAAAGGCGGTATTGATCCGGTCATCGGCAGACAGGAGGAGATCGACAGGGTCATCCAGATACTTTCCAGAAGGACAAAGAATAATCCTTGTCTGATAGGCGAGCCGGGTGTTGGCAAAACAGCCGTAGCTGAGGGTCTTGCGCTGAAAATAGTGAGCGGCGAGGTGCCTGAGCCTTTGAAAGATAAGCGTATAGTTGCGCTTGATCTTACAAGCATGATAGCCGGCACCAAGTACCGCGGCGATTTCGAGGACAGGATCAGCGGCGCTATTGACGAGGTAAAAAAGGCAGGCAACGTGATCCTTTTTATTGACGAACTTCATACGATAATCGGCGCCGGTTCAGCGGAAGGCTCTACAGATACTGCGAATATCCTCAAGCCTTCTCTTGCAAGGGGAGATTTTCAGGTAATAGGCGCAACAACTATAAACGAGTACAGAAAGTACATCGAAAAGGATGCGGCTCTTGAAAGACGTTTCCAGCCTGTCACCGTAGGCGAGCCTACCGAGGACGAGGCCGTTGAGATACTCAAGGGTCTGCGTGACCGCTACGAGGCGCACCATAAAGTAAAGATAACTGACGAGGCAATTGATGCAGCCGTCAAGCTTTCCTCACGCTACATTGCCGACAGATTCCTGCCGGATAAGGCGATAGACCTTATTGACGAGGCGGCTTCAAAGGTACGTCTGAGAGCGTATACTGCGCCCGATGATATGCAGGAGAAGGAAAACAGGATAAAGGCATTGGAAAAGGAAAAGGCTGAGGCTGTAAATTCTCAGGACTTTGAGAGAGCCGCCAAGCTGAGGGACGAGGAAAGAAAGCTCAGGGAAGAGCTTGAAAACTCTAAAAAGGAATGGCAGGAAAAGAATGAGCATAAGAACGGCGAGGTCACTGCCGAGGACATTGCTCAGATAGTGTCAAGCTGGACGGGAGTTCCTGTTGTGCAGCTCACTCAGGAGGAAAGCGAACGTCTTCTCAAGTTAGAGGATATCCTGCACGAGCGCATTATAGGTCAGAACGAGGCTGTAAGCGCAGTCGCAAGGGCTATCCGGCGCGGACGTGTAGGACTTAAAGATCCGAACAGACCCGTAGGCTCCTTTATTTTCCTTGGTCCGACAGGCGTTGGCAAGACCGAGCTGTGCAAAGCGCTTGCTCATGCTATGTTTGGTGACGAAAACGCAATGATCCGCTTTGATATGTCCGAATATATGGAAAAGCATACTGTATCCAAGCTCATCGGCTCACCTCCGGGATATGTCGGATTTGACGAGGGCGGACAGCTGACCGAGGCTGTGCGCAGACATCCGTATTCGGTGCTTCTCTTTGATGAGATCGAGAAGGCTCATCCGGACGTGTTCAATATGCTGCTCCAGATACTTGACGATGGACGTCTGACGGATTCTCAGGGCAGACACGTCAATTTCAGGAACACCGTTATCATTATGACCTCTAACATAGGCGCAAGACTGATAACCGAAAAGCAGACCAGTCTGGGCTTCTTCGGCGGCGATGAAACTGCAAAGCGTGACGAGGAGAGTATTCGTGAAAGCGTTCTTGCCGAGCTGAAAAAGGTGTTCAAGCCTGAATTTCTGAACCGTGTGGATGATATTATCGTCTTTAACAAGCTGACTGAGGATGATATCTGCAAGATCGCCGGCAACCTGCTTGTATCGCTTAAAACACGTCTTGCGGGAATAGGCGTTGAAGCGGAATTTACCGATGCTGCAATAAAGGCTGTCGCAGACGCCGGCTTTGACGAGCTGTACGGCGCGCGTCCTCTGAAAAGGGCGATACAGTCCAGAATAGAGGATGCGATCTCCGAAAAGATACTTGAAGGCAGCATAAAGGCGGGCGGAAAAGTGACCTGCGACTTTGCCGACGGAAAGTTCCTTTTCAATGAAAGCTGACTGCAGTGATATGCTTATGATTTGGTTGCTCCGCAAGGAGCAGCTTTCAAAGGGGATGCCCTGCGCAATAGGGTATCCTCTTTTTTCTGTTGATGTGACCTGCAGTACAAAAATGATTTTCGTCAAGTATTGCATATTTCCGGTTTAGATGATATAATTTGTATGATATTTGTTAATTTGGGGCTGAATGTTTTATGCAAAATAAAATAATAAAGATCGTTATAACCGGAGGACCTTGCGGCGGCAAGTCCACTGCGATGAGCAGAATGCAGACATATTTTACCGAACTCGGATATCGTGTGCTTTTTGTTTCCGAAACCGCTACCGAGCTTATAAAGGGCGGAGTTGCGCCATGGACTTGCGGCTCAAATGTCGATTACCAGACCTGTCAGATAAAGCTGCAGCGCCTGAAGGAGGAAATTTTCGAGCTGGCTGCCCGTTCGATGAATGATGAGAAAATACTTATCGTGTGTGACAGAGGCGCTGTTGATAATAAGGCTTATATGTCGCCGGAGGAATTTGAACAGGTGCTGAAGGCTCTCGGTACAAATGAGGTCGAACTGCGCGATACCTATGATGCTGTTTTTCATCTTGTTACCGCCGCAAAGGGAGCGGCGGAATTCTATACCACGTCCAATAATCCCGCCAGAACAGAAACTCCCGAGCAGGCTGCGCACATTGACGATAAGATCATTTCCGCATGGACAGGTCATCCGCATCTGAGAGTAATAGATAATACGCTGGATTTTGATAATAAAATGAAGAAGCTTATCCATGAGATAACCACCTTCCTCGGTGAGCCGGAGCCTTATGAGATCGAACGGAAGTACCTGATAGAATATCCTGATATTGATCTCCTGCGGTCACTTGATAACTGTCAGCGCATTGAGATAATCCAGACCTATCTGAACTCTGCTGACGGACAAACGGTAAGACTTCGCCAGAGAGGTATAGACGGCAGCTATATTTATTTCAAAACCATCAAGTACCTTATAAGCGGTCTGAAATGCGTAGAGATCGAGGAAAGACTTTCAAAGGACGAGTATCTTTCCATGCTTATGAATGCCGACACGACAAAGCGTCAGATAAGAAAGGACAGGTACTGCCTGACCTACAAAAATCAATACTTTGAGATAGACGTTTATCCGTTCTGGAAGGACAAGGCGATAGCTGAGATCGAGCTGAGCAACGAAAATGACGAGGTGATATTTCCGGATTACATAAAGGTCATCAAAGAGGTGACGGAGGATCTTTCTTATAAGAATTCCGCTCTTGCAAAATTAGTCGAGGATAAGTAAGTCTTTCATTATGCAGAGCATTTTTCAAAATAAGCTTTATTGCATTTTACGGTGCTTTTATAAATGCTCCGGCGGAGGTGCTTTGTTTCTGACAAAGTGCTTTTCCGGCTCAATTTTCCGTACAAAAATAAAAAGGAGGCTGTTTGAATGAGTGAACAGAAGATCAAGGCAATACTGGATAAGGTCGTTATACTGGAAAACGGCAAGGCAGCAGACAGTGTAATGGAACAGACGGAGGCAGGTCCGGTGCTTACACTGGCATTTGCGTCACCCTATGAACCTGAAAAGGCTGTTGGCTTTACCATAAGCATTGAAGAACAGGAAATATTTTATCTCACCAATATTATGTACGTTGTCCATGCAGATATTGACGAAAGCTTGTTTGAGAAGCTGAACGAGCTTATCTGCGATATTAATATCGGTATGTATGTGGGTAATTATGTGCTTGTAAAGGATATGAAGGCGGTAGTGTTCAACATTGGATTCTACACCACCGACAACATGACCGATGACGCTATTGCAAGACAGACAGCGCAATATATTGACCTGATAACCGTTCAGACCGGCGAGGTCGGCAAGACGATATACAAATTTATCAGCGGACAGTACAGCTTTGAAGAGGCTCTGGCTGAAGCAAACGAAACAGAGGAGGGTGAAGTATGAGCGCAGAAAAGGACAGAGGATTGCTGGAGGCTTTTTGCAACTTCCTTTCGCAAAACGGCTGTGAAGGCGATGTGATCGACTGCGAGGGCATACCTGTTATGGTGATGGAATACACCGACAAGGATACTGACTTGGCGGAGTATTTCAATATAACTGTTGAGCATATCGGAGATGATACGACACAGATATGTATTATGCACACACTGTTTTCGGATATTGACGAGAGCAAGGTGAAGGAGGTTGCTGCGCATATATGCGATATGAACCGTTTTCTCACATTTGGCAGCTACGCAATAGACCGCTGCAACAGAAACGTGCTGTTCTGCAGTGCGCTGGACATTAAATATCTTGGCAAGGAAATGCCGCTTTGCTTTACGGTAACTTTTGACCAGTCCAGAAAAGCAGCCACCGAAGGCGTGAAAGAGCTTGCCGAGATAATAAATTAATATTATAAATAATAGTTTTGTTTTCCGTGAGTGCTGGGGGCAGGAGCTTTCAGCGCTCTTTTTTTATAAAAAAATGACATCCCTTTACGGAGATGTCATGATCATAAAGCTATCCTTCACCGCCTTGCGGCAGTGAGGGCGATTTTTTCGTAATTTGCTGCAAGGGGATGCACCCCCGAAAACCGTATTTTATATCTGATAAATGGTATCAGGTCAATCGGAGCGGGCAACCTGTTCTTCGTAGATGAATTCGGCGACCTGCTGCCGGAAATCGTCCCAGTTGCGGATGAGTATGACCGACGAGAAGTAGCCGTTGATATATACAGGATGTTCATCCGATGAGAAATAGAACAGAGAGCCGAGAGTGTTTACGTTTGGTGCAGCTTCCGATACTATCTCATAGCCGAGATATGTTGTGATGTCGCTGGCAAGAGCGGTTATCTCGGAGGTTTTGATGTTGGTGGTTATCATTGGGCCGATCTCATATATTACCGACATTATCGTAGGCAGGTCGGACTTTTTGAGCTGGTTTATGATTATGCTGATGACCTCACGCTGGCGCTTTGTTCGGGTGAAGTCGTCACCGCTGCAAATATCCTCTTCGCCTCGGTTGCGGGCATGCCACAAAGCCTGACGGCCGTTAAGGTGTACCTTTGCGCGCAATACACCCTCACTGTCCTCCTTAAAGGTAAGCTTGTCCTTGTTGATCGGCTTATCCTCCTCAGGTATGGTGGTAAGCCAGATATAGCGCAGATTTGCGCGAATGTCCTCTTTGTAATAGGGATCGGCGTTCTTGTATTCGTCCTGGTCGTTTATCCATGTCTGCCAGTTGATGTAATCCACCTCTTCGGGAGTGAGCTTTACATCAATGCCGCCAAGAACATTGATTATCTTCTTGAAGCTTGCAAAGTCTACAACGGCGTAACGGTCTAACTTTATGCCGTAGTTCTTCTGGATAGTCGCAACGGTAAGACCTGCGCCGCCGTAGGTATAAGCAGCGTTCAGACGGTTCTCACCGTATTCCGGTATCTCAACAAAGGTGTCGCGCATAAGAGAAAGCATTTTCAGCTTTTTGTGGCGTGTATCAATGGAGAATATGACCATCGTGTCCGAGTTGCCTGCGTTTTCGGCGTCGGCGCGGGTGTCCTCACCAAAAAGCATGATATTCAGCACCATTGGATCATTAAGAAGCTCGCCGCTGTAAGGGACGATCTCTTCGGTACTGCCCGAACCGCTTGTCTGGATATTAGCGGGGCGGAGAGTATTCGTTGCCTTTGGGTTATTTACATCGATCTCCTGGTAATTTATCCTGTGAAAATATGTGTACATTATCAGACAGCCGCAGCCGGCAAGTATCATAATTCCGCCAAGAATGGAAGCGATAACATTTATCGCTACTCTGTGCTTTTTGAGCTTTATTTTTTTGGGGCCTGACTTACTGCTTTTGCTGCTGCCGGTATTATCCGCGCTGCCGGATCCGGAGTCATTTCTGACGTAAGATACCTCTGTGACTCCGCGAAAGAATTTTCTGCGCTTATTGTTTCCGTTTTTATCCGATGACATAAAACAGCCTCCTTCTTGCCTGCCAAAAGGCAAAGCCTGCGGTGATAGCGCAATCTGACGCAACTATTATATATCAGAAAACCGCGCTTGGCAAATGATTTTTGAAAATATGTCGTGTTTTATATTTTTTGCATCAGATAATAATTATTCTTGGTGAAATTTTAAACGATAAAACGCTGATTTTATTATAATGAGATGTTCTGCTCGTCAAGTGAAAGGCTGTATGAGGGCAGAAAGTCATCCATGAATACATCAAGCTCCGGCAGTGCCATTTCCTTCAATGACTGCATTATGCCTGAGCCAGCTTTGGTAAATTCTGAATTGCCAAGACGCTCCTCCTCAATGCACTTTATCAGAGCGGAAAGCTTATCGGCAGCCTTCACAAGCTTCATCGTATAGGGGTCGATTTCATCGGGCAGAAGAAGCTTTTCGTACTCATCACGCATATAGTCAGGCAGGGTAGAGAGAAGCTGGTACGCTGCCTCGTATTCTATGTCCTTGTATGCGCGGCGAAGAGTCTTGCTGGAATATTTGATAGGCGTCGGCAGGTCGCCGGTGATTATTTCGGTGCAGTCGTGAAAAATTGCTGCTGTGGCTGCATGCTCAGGGTCAACGCTGCCGCCGAAACGCTTGTTATTGATCACAGCAAGAGCATGGGCGATCATGGCAACGGTCAGGCTGTGCTCGCTGATGTTCTCCAGACGGGTATTATTCATCAGCGACCATCTGTTTATGTACTTCATTCTGGACATGATAGCAAAAAAATGATAATTCTGCATGATATACCTCCTAAGAATAATGTTTATAAAGTGTTATGCTGCCGGACTCAGAAGCAGCTTTTTGAAAAGCATATCACATTTGCCTGAAAATTACAAGACGGTCAATGTCCTGAAAAACGGTCTGCCCTTAAAAAGCAACATTATCAATGTCGAATAATGGCAAAAATCCGGTCATATTACAGTAGATTTTTTGAAAGCTTTGTGTTAAAATAATAAAGTATGCGGAAATCTCTGTCGCTTCCCGCAAATACAGCCTGTGCGGCTGACAGCGGCAGCGATGTCCATAAACTTTAATTCTCCGGGAGGAGGCTGAATAATGACAACTGCAAAACCCTTGTCAAGGAGCAGGAAGAACTACTTTTTGCGTACCTTCCTGTGGGCGTTGGGAGTGGCTTTCCTTTGCTTTTTGCCATGGATGATCTACAATGACGGCTACTTCTTCTTCTACGGCGACTATAACGTGCAGCAGATACCTTTCCACCAGATGATACACGACTCGATACTGGACGGAAATATCGGCTGGAGCTATACCACCGACCTTGGCGCAAACATAATCGGTTCCTACAGCTTCTATATGTTCGGCAGCCCGTTCTTCTGGGCAATGCTGCCGTTCCCGAGCGCTGTGGTACCCTATCTGCTGGCTCCGATGCTTATGCTGAAATTTGCGTTGGCTGCTCTGGGCGGTTATACCTTCCTCAGACGCTATGTGAAAAACCAGAATTATGCTGTTTTCGGCGCCATGATCTATGCCTTTTCGGGCTTTGGCATTTACAACATCTTCTTCAATCATTTCCATGAGGCAATGGTCATATTCCCGTTCATGCTTGCAGCGGTTGATGAATTTATCTATGAGAAGAAAAAGGGCGTTGTCGGTCTTGCGATTTTCGCGGCAAGTCTGATGAACTACTATTTCTTTGCAGGACAGGCTGTGTTCATTTTCATCTACTGGCTCATAAGAATGTATACCGGAAGCTTCAGAATGACCATAAAGGAATTCCTGCGCTTTGCCGTTGAGGTTATCCTCGGCTTCGCTGCAAGCGGAGTGATAATGGTCCCGTCCATACTGGCGGTAATACAGAATTCAAGAGTCGCAAGCTCATTCAGCGGATGGAGCGCGCTGGTGTATTCGAGCGAACAGCGGTATATACACATTCTGGAATCATTCTTCTTCCCGCCGGATATGCCCGCTTATGCGAACTTCACTCCGGACTCAAACGCAAAATGGGCGTCTGTTGCAGGCTGGCTGCCGCTTTTCAGCATGGTCGGCGTATTCGCCTTTTACAGCGCAAAAAAGCACCGCTGGCTGCGTCTGCTCATTCCGGTACTGTTCATAATGGCTTATGTGCCGGTGTTCAACGGCTTGTTCCAGCTTCTTAACGCCGCATACTATGCCCGTTGGTTCTATATGCTCACGCTTATGCTTGCGCTTGCCACTGCAATGGCATTTGACGATGAGAAGACCGACTTCAGACCCGGACTCAGGATCACGTTTATAATTACGGCGGTCATTACGGTGCTTATCGGCTCTATGCCAGTCACGACAAAGAATTCAAAGGGCGAAACAATTACCAATTACGGCCTTGAAAAATATCCGGATCGTTTCTGGATATGGGTAGCGATCGCTGTTGCAAGTCTTTGTGTGCTTACGATCGTGATGAACCTCCGCAAGAGACCGAAGGCGTTTGCAAGGGCTGTTGCCGTGGCTCTCAGTGTAGTAATTGTAGGCTATGCCAATGTGCTGATAGGCACAGGCGTTCTTAACGCCAGCTATAAAAAGGACTACATTGTTGACTATGTTATGAACGGCAAGGACGCTTTCCCTGAACTTGAGGATCTGCATGATGTGCGTTCGGATTTCTACAATGACATTGACAACATAGGAATGTTCTGGCAGGTGCCCACTATTCAGGCATTCCAGAGTATCGTGCCCGGTTCGGTAATGGATTACTACAAGTCAGTAGGCGTTGAGAGATCGGTAGGTTCACGTCCCAAAACAGACGTTTACGCTATAAGAAGCTTCCTTTCCGTAAAGTATCTCTTCGACACCACCTATGACCATAAGGAATTCGCCGTCTCCGATGACCGTAATCTGATGCCCGGCTGGAAGCTCAAAGAGCAGGCGAACGGCTATAGTGTATACGAGAACGAGTATTTCATTCCCTACGGATTCACATAGGATACCTATGTGACACAAAAGGAATACGAGGACTGCGAAGAATCCAACAGAAGCAAGCTCATGCTCAAATCTATTGTTCTCACCGATGAGCAGGTGGAAAAGTACAAGGATATTCTCAAGCATGACGATAAGCTTGAAGACTACACCTATTCTCAGCAGGAATATTTCAAGGACTGCGAGGAGCGCAATCTGCTGACTTGCTCTTATGTCAACTTCTACACCAACGGCTTTACCGCCAAGATAAAGACCGGCGACGATCCCGAGCTTGTCGTATTCACAATTCCTTATGAACCGGGCTGGAGCGCAACCGTCAACGGTCAGCCTGTTGATATTGAAAAGGTAGACGTTGGCTTCATGGCTGTAAAGGTGCCCGGCAATACCGAAAGCAGGATAGAGTTTACTTTTGAAACTCCCGGCTTAAAGATCGGTCTTATTGTTTCCGGCTGTGCGGCCGTTCTGTTCATTATCTATCTTATTCTGTGGAGAGTGCCGAAGAAGCGCAGGAACGGCGGCGACGATGGGGAGCTTGCTCTTATAGATGATATGGCTCCAAAAGGCAGCGGCGGCGCAGCGGTTCAGCCTCCTGTTCAGAATGAAGCGCTGCCTGCGCCTGAATTCAAGGGCGTAAGCCGGAATGATACGACTGACTCCGGAATGTTCGGCGGTTACACGTCAGAAAATGCGGAAAGCACATCCGTATCCGGTTTTGATACGGATATAAATGCAGGCGAATCTGCTTCACCGATGTCATACAATGCGGATACACAGCCTGATACCGGTTTGAATTTTGATGATCAGGATATGGGTGACAGTCTTCTTCTGAGCGATATTGAGATCGAAGAGAAGCCCATGACCTATGAGCCTGCCCCGCTGATCGAAAAGCCCGACAGTAAGAAAAGAAAAAAGACAAAGGGCGGCAGATACGCGAGAAAGTAATATTATAAAAATTCCCGCATAAACAAAAAATGCAGGAACCGAGATGTTTTTCGGTTCCTGCATTTTGTTGTGTATTAAAAAATTTGGAGAGAAATATACTTCATTAATAGTTCAAATCTTTCAAAGAGTGATCCGGCGCCGCAGCGAGCCTTAGAGCCGACAGGCGAGATCTGGCAGCCCTTTTTCTGAAAGTCCCATGACATGACTGCGGCGATAAGCTTACATCATGCCCTTGGCGTATTTCCATGCAAGAATGCGCAGTGCAGAACGGTTTATCGTATCCTCGCTGATTTTTCCGCTCTGAACGGCTGCCCTTATCGAGCTGAGCGAATCTTCTATCATGCCGCTGGTGATTATCATAATATCATTGCCTGCCATGACTGCCGCAACAGCGGGAGTCTCGCCGCCGGCGTATTTGCTTATAGCGCCCATTGAGAGATCGTCAGTAATGATAAGTCCGGTAAAACCCATGTCCTTGCGTAAAAGTTCATGTACCTTCTCCGACAGGGACGCCGGCTTGTCCTCGTCAATGCAGTTTACAATGTTGTGGCTCACCATTACAAAATGAGCGCCCGCCTTGATACCCGCTTCAAACGGAACAAGGTCGTTCTTTTTCAGTTCTTCAAGAGTGCGGGTGTCTACCGAGCTGCCGTAATGAGTGTCGCTGTTGCTTCCGTATCCGGGAAAATGCTTGAGCGTTACCGAAACGCCGCGCTTCTGGCTTAGCTCTGTAACTATCCTTACAAATTCGGCGGTGGTCTTGGCGTCCTCGCCCAGAGAGCGTTTGTACATGAAATCCTTCTTGTTTGTGGAAATGTCGCATACTGGAGCAAGGTTTACATCAATTCCAAGCTCGTGCAGAAGAGTGGCTTTTTCGTCTGCGTCGGTCTGAATGTACGCCATGCCGCCGTTTTTATAAAGCTCTCTTGGAGAAAGAAATTCGTGCGGGCTAAGCTCTTTTTTAGAGCCGATACGGGACACATCGCCGCCTTCCTCGTCAACGGCGATGCACAGCGGCACCTTCTGAGATATGGCAAGTGAGGATATTTTTGAGATCACCTGATCCTTGCTCTGATAAGCGAAGTCGTTGCCGAACATGAGATAGCCTCCAAGATGGTTTTCTCTGGCGATCTCGATCTCGTCCTCGGCAGGCAGACCGGACATGAGCATCTGACCGATCTTTTCGTCCAGCGTCATTGTGCAAAGATAGCGGTAGGCGTCAATATAATATTCCGAAAAAATACCGCCGTCGTTGTACTCGTCCGGCAGACCGGGAATTGGCGTAACGGATGCTTCCGAAGCCTGTGAGATCTGAGGATCCTGAGAGGTGTCGGAGCTGTCCGAAGCGGCTGATGTTGTCGTGGACTGTTCTTCCGATGACTGGTCGGCGCTTATCTCGCTTTCTATCGTGCTGGGCTTCCATACGGAGCTTTCGTTTTTGGAGCTTTGTGAAGCGTAGCTGTTTTCCGAAGCCTTTGCGGTCTTTTCGCTCATGTCAACAGGCTGTCGGCTGCAGGCGCCTGCCGAAATAACAGCTGCGCATAGTGCAAAAACGGCGGCTGCTCTTGTTATTCTTGAATATTTGCTCATGTTGTACTCTCCTTGCTTGTATTTTCAAAAATCGAGTCGGTCAGATGAAGACCCATTTCCTTTACGGTTTTAACGGCGTCCTCCATCACCCAGTCAAAGATATGCTCCGGTGTATGCGCATCGGCGCCGACAATTACGGGAATATCGGTATTTCTGACCTTTTCCCAGAACTGCGTGTGCGGATAGGGGAAACGCAGTCCGTCCGGATACTTGCGGCGGGCTCTTCGCTTTCCGTTTGCATTATATTCCAGAATGGTATGTGTTTCAGCGGCGCATTTAATTATCATGTCGCAGGCTTTTTCGGTGTTTGTGTCCGGCGCAAAGTCGTTAAGGAACATAAGATCCGGATGCGCGGCGAAACGGAAGAAGCCTGTTTCCATACCTTTACAAATGTTTTCGGCATACTCAATATAATCCTCGGTAGAGCCTGCAAAATAGATATTCGATATATCGCCGTTTTTGGAATGATAGAAATGTTCGCCAAGCGCAAGATAATCAAGCTTTTTTTCTTCTAAAAGCATGCGGTAATAGTCGCTGTATTCCGGAAAGAACTCTATTTCCAGACCTTTGAACAGCCGGATCCTGTCGCCGTATTTTATTTTGAGCTTATCGATTGCGGCAAGATATTCGTCCAGCTCAGAGTAAGCCATTCTCATGCCAAGCTCACGGTCGGGAAAAGGAGCGTGGTCTGAAAATCCAAGCTGAGAAAGTCCCGCATCAATAGCCGCAAGAACATATTCCTCATCAGAGCCGAAAGCGTGAAGGCATCTTTTAGTATGTGTATGGAAATTGCTTTTCAAGAACATACCTCCCCAATAAACTTGTAATTATTTTATCATATTATGTCAGGAAATACAAGTTACAGGAATGTATACAGTTTTTGAATGCGAAATCGGGTGCGGCAGCTTGCCGCCGCAGGTTCTGCGCTTTACAATATTGAAATTTGTGCTATAATATATAGTATCAAATTTCGGAGGGATAAGCATGCTTAGAGGAAAAACTATTGTTGTGGGTGTTACCGGCGGAATCGCTGCATACAAGTCGGCGCAGCTGGTCTCTGACCTTGTGAAAGAGGGCTGTGATGTTAATGTCGTTATGACTAAAAATGCCGTAAATTTTATTAATCCTATTACCTTTGAAACACTGACAGGTCACAAGTGCCTGACGGATACATTTGACAGGAATTTTCAGTACAATGTAGAGCATGTTGCGCTTTCTCAGAGAGCGGACGCCTTTTTGATAGCGCCTGCTACGGCTAATATTATAGGCAAAGCGGCTAACGGAATAGCGGACGATATGCTCAGCACAATGCTGCTGGCTGCAAATTGTCCGCTGGTAATGGCGCCCGCTATGAATACATACATGTACGAAAACAGCATTGTTCAGGAAAATATCCGGAAGCTTAAACGTCACGGCTTCATTATAATAGAACCGGCAGTCGGACGCCTTGCCTGCAAGGACGTAGGCAAGGGAAAGCTTCCCGATATATCAGTGCTTATCGACAGCCTGAAGGCGGTGTTCCGGACAAAACAGGATTATTCAGGCGTGAAACTGCTTGTCAGCGCAGGTCCTACGATAGAGGCTATCGACCCGGTGCGGTATATCACCAATCATTCATCGGGAAAAATGGGATATGCGATAGCCGAGGCTGCCGCAAAACGCGGGGCAGAGGTATGTCTTGTCAGCGGACCGGTCTCTCTTGAAGCGCCGGCAGGAGTGGAGCGCATAAGCATAAGATCAGCCGGAGATATGTTTGACGCGATCTCCGAAAGACTGGCAAATGCCGATGTTCTTATTATGGCAGCTGCTGTGGCGGATTATACGCCGGTTGTCTGCGCCGACCAGAAGATCAAGAAAAAGGAAGGCGACATGACCATAGAATTAAAGCGTACAAGGGATATTCTGAAATATGCAGGAGAGAATAAAAAGGATGGACAGATTATCTGCGGCTTTTCGATGGAAACTGAGAACCTGCTTGAAAATTCACGCAAAAAGCTGACGTCAAAGAACTGCGATCTGATAGCTGCAAACAGCATAAGCGAAAGCGGCGCCGGTTTCAAGACAGATACCAACCGTATAACGCTGATATCCAGGGACAGCGTAAGGGAGCTTTCGCTTATGTCAAAGCTTGAAGCAGCGGATATTCTTCTTGACGAGATCGCAAAGATGCGTGATAAGATAGTTTCAGAATAAAAGCAAAACACGCAGCTCAATACGTCCGAGCTTAAAAACTTGAAGATAATTAAGCTAAATGTCGTTCCCTTAAAAAAGATTAAGGTTAAATTAACAAACAGTTATCACATAAAATTAAAAAAGGGTTTATAATATAGACATCAAAGGAAAACACAAACACATAAGCAAAAATATAACAGCTTTGATCCGGGAGGAATCTATTATGGAAAATAAAGATTTTTATAACGACAACTATAACGAGCCTGTTCAGACTCCTGACGAAAGAGAGATGGAGAACATCAGCAGCTGCAGCGAAAGCGCAACTGTTCAGCGTGATCCGGAGCTTGAAAATACCGCAGAAATGCCGGTATACGTTTCAACGGCTGCTCAGCCGGCAAGCCAGAGTACATCATACAGCTATGAAAGATACAGATCTCAGTTTGCTGCCGAGGAGCGTTCACCCAAGGCGCCGCGCAGCACGAAAAAGTCGGGCAACGGCAAAAGGGTCGCTCTTATAGCCTGCAGTCTGGTGCTTGCTGCCGGTCTTGGCTTTGGCGGCGGTATCCTGGGAGCAAAAATGAGCGGCTCAGGCACAGAAACGACAACGGTAGCTGCAAGTTCCAATGAGAAAAAGGCAGTAGAGGCTACAAAGTCCAACGGCGAGAAGTCCGACCTGAAAATAGTCGAGTCCTCTAATGTTTCCAAGAGCAGCACGAACTCGATCCAGGATGTAGTCAAAAACGTGAAGGATTCCGTTGTTGAGATCAGCACCGAATCCACATCTTACAGCAGCTTCTACGGACAGTATGTTGTACAGGGCGCAGGCAGCGGCGTTATCATCTCGGAGGATGGTTACATCATTACCAATCAGCATGTTATTGACGGGGCATCAGAAGTAACAGTTACCACCACAGACGGCACTTCATATAAAGCAAAGGTCATCGGCTCTGACGAAACTCTTGATATTGCCCTTATCAAGATCGAAGCGACCGGTCTTAAGGTAGCTACATTCGGCTCATCCGAAGATCTTGAAGTAGGTGAGACCGCTATTGTTATCGGCAACCCGCTGGGCAGGCTTGGCGGTTCGGTCACAGCAGGCATCATCAGCTCTACCAAGAGAAATGTCAAGATAGACGGTAAGTACAAGGAGCTTCTCCAGACTGACGCAGCTATCAACCCCGGCAACTCCGGCGGCGGACTCTTTGACAGCAACGGAGATCTTGTAGGCATTGTTGTTGCAAAGTCCATGCAGACATCCAGCGGCGAGACTGTTGAGAGCATAGGCTACGCTATCCCGATCGACAACGTGAAGAATATTCTTGGCGATCTTAAATCCACAGGTTATGTGACCGGCAGACCTTTCATCGGCATCAAGCCCGTTAACGTAACCGAGAGCAACAAGGCAAGATATGGCGTTGAAAAGGAAGGCGTATACGTTTATACGGTTTACGAGGGCACAGCAGCCGAGCAGGCAGGTCTTGTAGTTGGCGACCTTATCCTCAAGTTTGACGGCAATGAAATTAAGACGTCAGCAGACCTGACTACAGCAGTTCAGAAGAAGAAGGCGGGCGACAAGGTAGAAATGGTCATCTATCGTGACGGCGAGGAAAAGACCATTGAGCTCACCCTTGGCGAGTCTGTTCCCGAGAGCACTAACGATAAGAAAAACAGCAACGGCTTTAATGCAAACGGCGATTCAAACGGATCAAACGGCTCAAACGGCAGCGGTTCATTTGATCCTTATGAATACGGCTACGGCGATTATGGACGCGGCAACGGCGGTTCATACGGCGACATCTTCGATTATTTCTTTAACTGATATAAAAACGTCCGTTTCTGCGTGTTCTGCAATGCCTTATGCAGGACACCGGAAAAAGACGGAACAAAAACAGATTTGCATACCACATTCTCCTTTTTATTATATATAGCTTACACCACACCTTTCATAATTTCTCCTCGAGACGGACTGTGCTTCACACGGCGCAGTCCGTTTTGCTGTGTATAGAAAGCTTTGAGCCAACAGGCAGGAAAGGGGAGAGTGTGCTTCTGCAAAAGCGCATAAAAAACCGCGGTACCCCTTTCGGAGTACCGCGGCGGTAAAGCATATATGGATCCGATATAACAAAGTATCAGTTGGTGATTGTTCTCTCTGTCTCTTTATCAAAGATGTGGATCTTCTCAACGTCGAGAGCGATCTCAACTACTTCGCCTGCTTCTGCAGTAGAAGAAGGATCAACACGGGCAACGCATGATGTACCCTCGATCGTCAGGTACAGATAGATCTCATTACCCATAAGCTCGGTGATCTCAACGCTTGCATTGATGATGCTGTCCTCTGATCTCTCAAGGAACTCAGGCTCATCGTGGATATCCTCAGGACGGATACCGAGAACAACTTCCTTACCAACGAAGTGAGAAAGGATGTTCTTCTTATTTTTGGATTCAGGAAGCGGAATTGTATACTGACCGAACTGAATACCGTAGTCATCACCTGAACGAACGATCGTAGAATCAATGAAGTTCATCTGAGGAGTACCCATGAATCCTGCAACGAACTGGTTACAGGGTCTCTCATAGAGGTTCTGAGGAGTATCAACCTGCTGGATG
>CADBPE010000230.1 GCA_902796475.1 uncultured Ruminococcus sp. | reverse complement strand
TTTCTCATTTTGTCTGAATGTTTACTTGGAGTTTATTATACTCTTTCAGATTTTGCGGAGGTAGACGATGGGGATTTGACGGCTACGATCCTACCTTGATATGGCAGTTCCGGAACGAAGCTAACAGCATGTGCTGCCATTTTGCCGGTTGTCTTTGTTGAGACAATTTGTTTTGTGAGCTTTCGGTCCGGATAATCATTCCTTGTCTTTGACGCTCTCGACAAGATCCCATTTTTTCATTGAGTGCATGGCAATGAAGTGGCTTATAATGACATAAGCAAGAACTAAAAGTATCGTGAAGATATATTCTGCGATACTGTTGGCAAAAACATACTCCCTTGCACTGGTACTAAGCTGTTGAAGTCCGTACTTCGCTATGAATATGCCTATAGGCAAACCGATTATGCACGAGAATATAAACTGCAGAAACGACTGCCAGAACCATTTTTTTGATATGTCGTTATGCCGGAAACCTAATGTTCTCATAACACAAAGTTCTCTCTTCTTTTCAAGGAGATTTGTCTGAGCAATATTGATTACGATAACCAATCCAATGATAATGGCAAAGCCGATGATGATCCATGCCGCAAGATCGTAGGTTTTGAATATCTTTTCGTTTCCTTCAAAAGCGCGCTGCGTAAATACCGTGTAAAGATAGTTGGCACCGTCTTTCACTTCTTCCTGTTCTTCCTGCTCTTCTTCGGAGCCTTCCTCGGATTGACCGCCATCCAACAGGGCGCTCTGAGAGGATTTGTACCTTTCGGAAGCCTTGTCCGTCAGATATTCCAGGAGTTTCTGCTCATCGTCCCTATCAATATTGCATATCAGAGAACCTATGGTGACATCTCCCAACTGCTTCGCAGCATTGTAAGACATATACTGGAAACGGCTGACCGACTGATCGGATATTCCCTCAACAATGACGTCCTGATCCCTTATCTTTACCGTATCGCCTATGCCGGCACCTATGCTTTGAGCGAGATGCTTTTCAAGTATGATGCCGCTTTCCGGTATGTTCATTTTGTTGTTTTTAGGATCGTAGACGCCTACAAGCTCGGTATCGGGTGAAAGGCTGTTGATGACAGCTTTTTCGGTTTTGCCGCCATATTCTATCTCTGTCTGGTAGAACGGGAGTTTCTGAACGTCATTGACATATTTCAGCGCACTGATCTCTTTTATCAGTTCGTCCTCGGGATCCTTATCAAAGAATATCTGGCAATCATAATGTATTCTTTCGTCATACAGTTGATGCAGCATATAGTTCTTTGATGTGATGAAAGCGAGGGAGGAGAATATCATCATTACCGAAGCCGCAATACATATTACCGAGAAAACAAACCGCATCTTGTTTCTGAAAAGTATTGCAATGCTGAACTTCGTGACAGGTGAGGCGTTTTGTGTCAGCCGTCTTGCAAGACGAGGTATCTCAACGGCCTCCGGTGCGGGTCTTGACATTGCTTCTGAGGGAAGTATTCTTGAGATCGTACCGGTGCTGATCAGAGTGGATATCTGTCCGACGATGATCGTACATATTGCCGACAGTCCGAACATCAGCATATCAAATCGGAACGTGAATGCCGGGAGAGGGAAGAAATCGGCATAGTAATCACCAACATACCTCATCAGGCAATAGCCGATCAGCGAACCGATCGCAATAGAAAACAATGATACGATCAGATTGACGGCACAGAACAGCAGTTTTATGCTCATCTTGGAAAATCCCAGTGCTCTTAGGATACCAATATCACGTCTGCTTTGCTTTACGATCAGCGACATGAACAGGAATACAACGATCAGAATGATGACAAAAAAGATAACGGGCATCAGGATGGACATGGTTTCAATAGCCGAGAGATTATCATCGATCCTCTTTTTGACGGAGGAATTGTTGAAATCATAACTGCTCTTGACTGTGACATCGTTGTCTTCAAGAATAGCCTTGAGTTTTTCCAAAGCGGCATCCTGATCTTCGCCATCATGGAAATAGATCAGGAACTGGTTGCAGAGCTGATCGTATCCTTCCCCTTCATCTAACTTGCTGTACGCTTTTTCAAGCTCATTCTGAAGGTCTGCAAATTCACTGAGTGCCTTTGTTCGCTCGTTGATGTACTTTTCTTCGTTTTCAGACAGTTCCTTTTCCGCATTGGACAATTTTTTTTCGGAATCATCAATGGTGGAAACGATCTGATCGCGGGTTTCCGATATAGTCTTCAGACCGCTCTCGATCTTTGGCAGACTATCATCTATCTGTTTCAGAGCGCTGTCGATCTGTGCAAGACTGTCAGCGGCTTCCTTTTGCTTGCTTGTTATGAATGCCGGTACATCGGCAATATCCTCCTCAGCAATGCCGTAGTCTGCAAGGGAATTGACGATCTCTTCGCGCTGACTGTTAAGCTGAATTCTTTTTTTCCCAAGATCGCTGACAGTCTGTGAATACAATGCGACCAATTCTCCGACAGTAGTGACGGGTGTGCCGGTATACTCCGTGAGCTTATCTATAAAGCCCGTCATCTCGGATATCTCCGAGATGATATCTTTGAGGGTGCCGATTTTTCCCATAGAACTGATGACGGACGCAGCTGCATACAGATCGTTCTTTTCTATCATGCTGACGATTTCAGACAGAACGTATTTAGTGTTCTCAAAATTTTCTTCAAAGCTTGCCAACATGCTATAGGTTTTATACCGTTTCATGATAGCGGTAAGACGTGCTTTGTCACTGTAGGATATGTTTGAAAGATCGTTAAATTTTTCGCTTGTGATGTACTGATAGTCAGAGATAGCCTGATCCATGTAATCTATCAGTCTGTCACTGAGATCGGCTGCCTCTTCATTGATATTATAATTAAAGCCGTAGGAAGTGATGATCTCCAGATAGCTGTTTATGATCGAAACGGCATTCACGGCAGTACTCAGTTTCACATCGGGAAAGCCCGAAAGCAGATTCATGAACAGCACGGTATCAGAGCTCTCTAACAGCGGACTTACACTGTCAATAAGCGTTAAGGCTTCATCAATCTGTTTCAGCCCGTCGGAGGCCTGCATGAGTGTATCTTCATTCTCTGAAAGCATCACAAGAGACTGCTCTATCGTTTCTTTGGTTTCTGCAAGCTGCTTTCTCTTTTCTAACACCTGATTCCTTGTGCTTTCGAGTTCCAGCTCAGCCTGTGTGAGTTGATTGAGCTTTTCTTGTGCATCAAGGGAGGAGTCGTCAAACAGCTTTTGATTATCGTCAAGCTGCTGCTTGGCATCGGTAAGCTGACTTTCGGCACTGTTCAGCTCCTTTTCGGCTTTTTCCCACTCCTTATCGAGTTCGTTTTTCTTTTCGTCAAGCTGTTCTTTAGCCTGATCGTGCCGCTTTTCATATTCGGCGGCAAGAAGTCTGATAGGCGCATAGGCATATCCAAAATCTGTATTTACACCCCATGAATCATCTGTAGGCTGTACGGAAATGGTTTCAGGACAGGTAACGATACCCGATACAAAATACTTCCGGTAGCCCTCGTCTGTACAGATCTCGACAGTATCGCCGGCTTTTATGTGATTATCGCAGGCAAAGTTATATTCAAGATAAATGTCGTCTTCTCCGTCACTGTCAGCCTTTGACCAGAAGTGGAATTTTTGCTTATCATCGTCATTGTAAGAGAATATCCTGACAGATAAATGGCCTCCGCCGCTGTTTTTCAGAAAGGTATCGCCGCACAGTCGGGCGTCTGCTTCCAAAACGGCACCGACCGTCTTCAGCTTATCTATCATATCCCGGTCGGTAACTTCGGTGGTGATAAAGGCGTCAGGGTAGCTGTATTCGTCAAGATATTGGTACAGAGAATCGCTGAGCGAGACATAAGCAGCCGAAAGTCCGGTCATAAAGCTGCATCCCATAGCGGATACGATCATGATCGAAATAAGCAGCTTTTTGTATTTTTTGAAAATGGGGAGTATCATTCTTCTCATAGGCTCACCACTCTATACTTGCTGCCGGTACAGGTGAATCATTCACAACGACCTGCGTTATTTTACCGTTTCTCATCTTTATTACCCGATCGGACATTTTTCCGATCTCCTGCGTATGCGTAACGATGACAACGGTTCTGCCGTGCTGTCTTACGAGTTTCTCAAGCTCGACAAGGATCTGCTTTCCTGTTTCATAGTCAAGTGCACCGGTAGGTTCATCACAAAGAAGGATCTTCGGATCCTTGGCCAATGCTCTGGCGATAGAAATTCTCTGCTGCTGACCGCCCGAAAGCTGGGAGGGGTAGTTGTTCATTTTATGTTTCAGACCTACCATATCAAAAACCTGTTCGACCATTTCCGGACGGCAGGCGGTAAGACCAACATTTTCTTTAGCTGTAAGCTCCGCAATAAGATTAAACGATTGGAAAACAAAACCGATGTTTCTTTTTCTGTAGTCTGTGAGGGCGTTGTCATTCATCTTGCAAAGATCTGTTTCGCTTATGAAAATGGCGCCCTTGTCCGGCTTGTCCATTCCGCCGAGAGAGTTCAGCAGTGTACTTTTTCCGCTGCCTGAGCTGCCAAGGATCGTCAGAAGCTCACCTTCATATATTTCAAGAGAAACATCAGCAAGTGCATCGACTCTGGCCTCGCCCTTGCCGTAAGATTTCCAGAGATGACGTGCCTCCAAGATGACTTTTTTTTCTGATCCCAAGAAATCGCCTCCTACTTTATCTTTTTTACTTTGCCGGGCTCGTCAAGTGAAAACTCGTACATTGCATCATAATTCATGCCCGCACACATTTTCATTGTTTTCTTTGTCAGGTTATACACACTGCTCCACACGGTGATGACCATGTGACGAAAAGTTTTATGACGGTAATGAAGAGTACAGTTGCTCAGAAGCTCCATAGCGCTTTCTTCCGTCATGCAGCTGTTGCACTCACAGAGTTTGTCTTTGATCCTCTTGTACCGATCACGCCCCATTTCCTTTCGGTTGTCGCCGCCTTCGGTAAGGTAGTAATTTGTAAGTGCCTGGTTCTCGTTCTTCTGCTTTTGTCTGATGATATGAATTTTGTTGTCAACATACTCTACGATCGCACTGTTGCCCTGTGCGTCAGCAAAGTGATAGTGATAATTGACTGCAAGCGGGTCGCGCATATCATATTTTTGGATCAGTGCCAGTGCTTCATCTACATTTTTGCATTTATCAAGGATAGCTCTGATGGCCAAAGGCGTGAGGATCGGCTTTTTGCCGGTCTTTTGCTTAGTGGATTTTGCCTTGATCTCCAGTATGGCTGCAGCCAAGCCCATTTCGTTTATGCCGTCCATACAGCAGTAAGGAGCGATCATCGCACGGATATGATTTTTCTTTTTCTCCGGTCTTTGCCACTTCTTTCCATACAGCATGAAGGAGCCTGTCGTTACCGTCATGCTTCGGTAGCCGTTTTTGGGGAATGTCCATATTACGATGCCGAGAGAATCTTTGTAGTCAAAGTTTCTGGCGAAAATAACATTATTATCAGGGGTTCTTGTGTTGAAGGTGGAACAGCCGCCTCTGACAAACGGATTGATGAATATTTGTCTGGAATGTAAAAAACTCTGTGCAAAGCGAGCCAATCCCACAATACCTGTACAGCCCTTGTTGAGAAGCTCATCAAGACCATATGAGCCTTGGTAAACGATAGTCCATATATTTTTATCAATTTGTTTGAATGTAGCAAGAGTTTCTTTTCTTGCTTTTAATATTTCCTGTTTATCTCTTTTCATTTTTCTTTTTTCCTCCGATCATCGGTCGGTTTATCCCTTCCGTGTTTCGGATTGGGCAACCATCATATCGAACTGTTCTTTATTTTTTATGATCCTCAGTGATTTTATCTGATTCATTGCAATGCCGCCCTGGATCTTCTTTTCACGAATGTTTTGATATGTGCCCTTTTTCATCACATAAACCATAGCCGGTGCAATATCTCCGCTTTCGGCCTGCAAATGCTTATAATCCACGTTCACTTCGGAGAGAATACCATCAAACAGCTCAGGCAGCTTTTTTATCGTTTCTTCAGACAGTGTATCCTCCGTTTCAATAAACAGAACTATGCGTCCGGGATCGCAGTCGTTATCGGTATAAAGGCTGTAATCCCTGATCTCCGTGTGAATAGACGCTTCAAGAAGCCTGATCGTTTCGACAGCGTGTTCCGTTGTCATGTGCAGTCCTGCAAGGTTTATGATCTGTTCCTTACGGTATGCGTAGCGTATAAGCGGTGCATTGCCGATAAAGCCTGTGACCCTTATTACATCCTTGATCTTGTATCGGTAGAGGCCAGCCTCGTTGGTAAGTACAAGCTCGTATCTTTTTCCTTTCTCAAGCTGACCGAAATGCAGCGGAGATGCATCAGGCTCATCTTCGGGAATAAATTCAACAAATCCGCTGTCAGGAAGCATCAGATAATCTTCATTGTCTGCATACAGTGCCGTTCCTATCATTCCCTCGGATGCGCCGTATATCATATAGTAGAACGCAATATCCGGTCCTGAATAATATCTCATTTTCTGCGTGAACGGGGAAAATTCTCCGCCGCCTATGCCGCCAATAAGCACCATATTAGGCCATATTCTGGGAATGATGCCCGCATCGTTTCCGCCAGCAAAGGCATTGCGGAGTTCTGACGCACGCTTTGGATCGGGAGAGAGACGTTTTTCCAGTTTGCTTCTTATATGTGCCGGTATTACGATAGACTTGTTGATAACACCTTTTTCGATGTCATCAGTCAGCATATCGTAGTTTTCGATGATATACGCCATCGTATCTGCGTGGCCGGACATAAATACTGACATCATGAATGTCAGGTCAGGATCCTGAAGAGCATACCTTGCTTTTACATATTTCATATCTATCGGTTCCGTACAGCCGAAAACCTCAATAGGCAGGCATGTAACGTATTTAAAAAACCGCATGGCCTTTCCCATACCGTATCCTGAGATATAACCTGTTCTGATCCCGCTCGGCGTCTTTTCACCTCCGCTCTCAATAAGGTTCATCCCTCTGCCATATCTGACGCGGCGACCTTTCTTTTTAAGCTCGGATCTCAGAGCTGCCATGAAGATCGAACAGCTCCTGAGATAGTGCTTATATGAGCCTTTTACAGTGGGGATCATTTTCATTACTTTGATGGTTCCTGAAGTCTTTGAAAAGTAATCGACTTTATTACCAGTCAGAAGTCCCTGCTCACCTTTCTCGACCATTCTGTCTACATAGGGCTTATAATTGTCATAATCAGAAAGGGGCACTTTCTTCTGAAAATCAGAGACACTGTGAATATCAGCAAATCCGTATTTTTTGCCGTATTCGGTGTTCCTGCTTCGTTTAAGCTGTTTCATCAGAAACTTTTCACTGCAGAGATCTGCTTTTTGGCTTAATGAGATATACCTTTTTCTGTTATGATTTCCGTAAACGGCCAGGCATTTCAATATAAGACGAGTCATCATACTTTCAAAAATATTCATACTTTCTTTCCTTCACTTTCGCTTTGATGTGGCAGAATCATTGACCCTGCTGTTGGCAATATCATTGATAAGTATACTGACTTTCAGGAGGTGTTGTTCAAACAATGCATTTTTAGCTTCCTTTTCATTAATTTTCTTTTTTCTTTTTCTTCCATGCGGCTATTGCTATACTGCCGGCGGCTGCCACTAACATTGCCGCACTTGCAGCGGTCGCTTCGCTGCCCGTATGCGGAGAATCAGAAGAAACTCCCGGAAAAGAAGTGACGGATGAGGATGTCTGCGTCGTTTCGTTTTGATCTATGACGTTACCCAATACATTTACGGTCACATCAACGCTGCCGTCCTTCATAACAAGAGTCAGCTCGCTTTTGCCGTCAGACAGGGTGTTCAGATACTCCGGAGTAAGGGTGACAGTGCCGTTTTCTATAGAGATGCTCTCAGGTGATGAAACGAGGGACAGCATACCGCTTTTACGCACTGCTGCCGTATCCGAGGCAGAGTTTGTCTTTACAGAAATACCTTTCTTACTGCTGCGTTTCCAGGTGAATAATGTCCTGTCGGCTGTGAGATCATCTTTGTTTCCCAATTTGTTTTTGCGGTCGGTCACATTGACCGTAATGGAGATAGTTCCGTCATCGAATTCAAGATCAAGCAGGTTTTCACCGTTATCCAGCTTTTTCAGAAACGGTGCAGTAATGCCTACTCTGCCCCAGACGAGATATACTCCTGTATTATTGTTTGAAAAGATCTCTTCTCCGTCTTTGGTAATGACCACGTTTTTTGAATCCGAATTCGTTTTCACGGCAATACCGAGAAGATCGCTTCTGTCCCATGTAAAGTAAGTCTCATCGGCGGTTATCACATCAGAAGAGGGAGTGTCATCTATCACAGTTATATTAATATCTATATTTCCTTCATTCAGCATAAGCGTGAGCTGCGTTTCACCGCTATCCAACTTTTTCAGAAAATCAGCAGACAGATATATCTGTCCTTCCTCTATGGAAAGGTTTTTGCTGATAAGACTTGAAGCAAAAAGCCGGCCGTTCTTTTTTACATTAAAACTTTCAGAAGCGGAATTTGTTTGTATCGTGATACCGTCCGGATCGCTTCTTTGCCACTCAAAATCCGTTTGGTCAGCGGTCAGTGCGGTCGTTTCCTGATGCTTTGTATCCGTTACATATATCTCAATAGGCAGCACACCGTCATCAAAACACAGAAGAAGGATGTTGCTGCCGTTATCAAGTTTTTTGAGAATATGCGATGTGATGACCACCCTGCCCGAGGCAATATAAACATCTGCGTCATCGTCGGAAGCAAGATCCTCGTCGTCCTTTGTGATCCTGACAGAATGTGAAGATGAATTTGTCTTTACGGCAATGCCAATGAGGTCGCTTCTATCCCAGGTAAAGGCGGTTTGTTCGGCTGACAGTTCCTTTTCCTCGGAGGGTTCCTGCGGACGGCTGTCGATGACCGTTACATTTATATTGAGCTTTCCTTCTTTAAGATAAAGCTCTAAATCGTTTTCGCCGTCATCGAGTCTTTTCAGGAAATCGGCGCCTATTATGATTTGTCCGTCATGGATCGTAACTGTATCATTTATAAAGCTGGAATCGAGCTTAAGTCTGCTTCTGACTGTAACATCGTCGGAAAATGAATTTGTCGTGATCACGATATCCGAGTCATCAGCTCTGTCCCATTCAA
>CADBPE010000229.1 GCA_902796475.1 uncultured Ruminococcus sp. | reverse complement strand
GCGGAGCGCTTGAAGCATAGGGATTTCGCGCTCTGCGGAGCGCGACCAAGGACTCTGTCCTTGGAACCTGCAAGCCTTTGAAAAGGCTTGAGCGAAACTTTTGTGTTGTCGTTCTTGGTTTGATATTTTGGGGCGCGGGTAATTACGTTTCCGCTTGTTTATCTGTGAACGCGAAATCGGGAGCGGCAGCTTGCCGCTAAATGTTGACTTATTTTTATGAGGGTGTTATAATTATATTGGAAAATTTGCGTAACGCAGAAATAATGGGAGGAAAGAAAATGAAAAACTATAACATCACTCTGCTCAGAGGCGACGGTATCGGCCCTGAGATCGTAGGCGAGGCTGTAAAGGTGCTCGATAAGACCGCAGAAAAATTCGGCTTTACCGTTACTTATACAGATGCGCTCCTCGGCGGCTGCGCTATCGATGCAACAGGCGTTCCTCTGCCGCAGGAAACCATAGATAAGTGTCTGGCGTCGGATTCTGTGCTGCTTGGCGCTGTGGGCGGCCCCAAATGGGATACCCAGCCCGGCAATAACCGCCCCGAGGCAGGCTTGCTCGGCATAAGAGGCGCGCTCGGACTTTTTGCTAACCTCAGACCCGCAGTTATATTTGAGCCGCTGAGAGATGCGTCTCCGCTGAGAAGCGATATCATCGGCGATGCTATGGATATAATGATAGTAAGAGAGCTTACCGGCGGTATCTACTTCGGCAAGAGAGGTACCTTTGAAGAGGACGGAGTCAAGGCTGCCTATGATACCGAAAAATATAACGTGAATGAGATAGAAAGGATCGGCAGAGTGGCTTTTGATATGGCTATGAAGCGCAATAAGAAGCTCACCAGCGTTGACAAGGCAAACGTGCTGGATTCTTCAAGACTCTGGAGAGAAACTATGAACCGCCTTTCAAAGGAATATCCGGAGGTAGAGCTTAACCACCTTTATGTTGATAACTGCGCTATGCAGCTTGTGAGGAATCCCAAGCAGTTCGATGTTATAGTTACCTCAAATATCTTCGGAGATATCCTTTCCGATGAGGCTTCAATGATAAGCGGATCTATCGGTATGCTGGCTTCCGCAAGCCTTAACAGCACAAAGCTCGGTATGTATGAGCCTATACACGGTTCGGCTCCCGATATCGCAGGTCAGGGTATAGCTAACCCGCTGGCAACGATACTTTCTGTCGCTATGATGCTCAGATATTCGCTTGACGAGCCTGCCGCTGCGGACGCCATAGAAAACGCCGTTGCAGAGGTGCTCAAAACAACAAGAACGCCTGATATTTACACAGAGGGTACAAAAAAGGTATCAACTACCGAGATGGGCGACGCTGTATGCGCGCTTATCTGAGAATATCGTAAGGTGGAATAGCTATGGAGAATATAAATCTTGCGCTTACACTGCTGATCGCCGGCTTTGTGATCGTGTTTATGGTGCTGGTGCTGCTTATTATCATCATCACGATATACGGTAAGCTGATACAGACGGCTCAGAAGAGATCGAATAAACGCAAAGAAAAGAAAAAGGTCGTTGCGGTAGAGGTCACGGAAAAGCAGGACAGATCAAATGCGCCATATATCCCTGCGGTGCAGGACGATGAGGACGAGATACCCGGAGAGATAGTTGCGGTTATCGCTGCGGCAGTTGATGCGCTTTACGGCGAAAAGCCCCACCGCGTAAGGTCTGTGAAGCGTTCGGGAAACAGGCGTTCTGCATGGGGCAGCACAGGCGTGATGCAGAATACAAGACCGTTCTGAGAGAACAGTCTGACCTTCACAGATCAATAGAAAGGAAGAAAAGAAATGGACATTTTCTCTCAGCTCGGCAGCGTTATTGTCGGACTGTTCCAATCCTCGGGATTGTGTCACCTCGGCTGGCAGAATTACGTTATGATCGTGATATCCTTCCTGCTGATGTTTCTTGCCATTAAGAAGCAGTATGAGCCTTTGCTGCTGCTGCCGATCGCTTTCGGTATGATGATAGTGAACATCTTCCCGGAGATAATGGCTAACCCTGTAACACAAATGCTCACCTTTGAACAGGTGACAGCTCAGGGACTTGACCCGGCGTCTTATCCCACAAGCTCACAGCTCATCACCGGTGCGCAGGCTATTGCTGCCGGCTTTGACCCCATGACGCTTGAAAAGGTAATGGTGGGCGATTCTGAATTTTATAAGGTCGTGTATTATACCGTGACCGAAAACGGCGGACTTTTCTATTATCTTTATCAGGGCGTACACCTTGGTATCTTCCCGCCGCTTATCTTCCTCGGCATCGGCGCTATGACAGACTTTGGACCGCTTATCGCCAACCCCAAGAGCTTCATTCTGGGCGCGGCTGCTCAGATCGGTATTTTCATCACCTTCATCGGCGCTATCCTCTTGGGCTTCCAGACTAACGAGGCAGGCTCTATTGCCATTATCGGCGGCGCAGACGGTCCGACGGCTATATTCGTTACATCAAAGCTTGCTCCGGAGCTTCTTGGTCCTATCGCTGTTGCGGCTTATTCGTATATGGCTCTGGTGCCTATTATCCAGCCGCCTATTATGAGGCTGCTTACCACCAAAAAAGAGCGTTCCATTGTTATGGGTCAGCTCCGTCCGGTGTCAAAGCTTGAAAAGATCATCTTCCCTGTTGTGGTAGTTGTGCTTGTGGCGATCCTTCTTCCGGATGCTGCTCCTCTTGTGGGTATGCTCATGCTGGGCAACCTCTTCAAGGAAAGCGGAGTTGTTGACAGAATAGCCAAGACCGCTCAGAATGAACTGATGAACATTGTTACCATCTTCCTGGGCGTTACCGTAGGCGCTACCGCAAGCGGCACACTGTTCCTTACCCCGAAGACACTCGGCATTATTGCGCTCGGACTTATTGCATTCTGTCTGGGTACAGCCTGCGGCGTTCTTTTCGGAAAGATCATGTGCTGGGCGACCAAGGGCAAGATCAATCCTCTTATCGGTTCTGCGGGCGTGTCGGCTGTACCTATGGCGGCGCGTATCTCCCAGAAAGTCGGTCAGGAGGAGAATCCTGCGAACTTTCTTCTTATGCACGCAATGGGTCCGAACGTAGCAGGCGTTATCGGTTCCGCTGTTGCGGCAGGTGTGCTTATCAGCGTACTGAAATAAAATAAGCTCAAGGTTTTTCCGCCGGCAAGACTATGCAGCTTGTCGGCGGAAATTTATTAAAGTCATTTTTGTGAATAATTAACTATAATTTCCCTATTGAAAAAAGTATTTGATTTGTATATAATAAAAGTAACCAAAAATTCGGGAGGTAATAAGTATGAACAATAAATACATCAGACGTCCTTTATCTGCTGTTATGGCAGCGCTTGTTCTTATGAGCGGCGCGGCTGCATTAGGCGGCGCAGCTTCGCTCGATGCAAGCGCAAGCCAGCTTACAGCATCAGCAAGCAGCGTAGTTTCAGCATCTTATCTTAGCGCGGATACTATCATCAAGGGATCGAGCGTTTATGTTTACGGAAAAGTGACAGGAGGTACAGAGACCAACTACTCTTATGCGTACTACATGAAGAAACACTCCTCGGAAAAATGGTCTACCATAAAGGGCTTCAGCAGCGCGAAATATGTGAAGATCACACCGTCCTCTGCGACTACCTATGATATCAAGGTCGTTGCCAAGGATCTGACCGGCAAAACATATACATCCATTCTGATGTTAAAGGTATGCGCTCCGCTGGTAAACTCCAGCAAGATATCCAAGGATCAGATCGCTCTCGGCGGCTCTGTGACCATGAAGGGTATTGCAACAGGCGGAAGTGGCAGCTATGAGTATGCTTTTTACAGCAGGAAGTCGGGTACTTCCACATGGAGAACAGTTCAGGCGTTTTCATCCACCAGGCTCGCGACCTTCAAGCCCGCATCAAAAGGCGATTATGACCTGATGATAAAGGTGCGCAACGACATAGGCGGAATAGTGAAGAAGACCTTTGCTCTCAATGTAGTCAACCGTCTTGTAAACACATCCTCCATTAATAAGACGTCCGTAGGCGTAGGCGAGTCTGTTACGATCAAAGCATCTGCCACAGGCGGAATAGGCAGCTATCAGTATGCTTATTACTACAGGACCAAGGGCACTACATCATGGACTCTCAGCAAGGCGTACAGCGTTACTGAAAGCCTTTCGATCAGACTGCAGAATGAGGGTCAGTATGAATTCCTTGTAAAGGCAAGGGACAGCGCAGGCAATGTTTCAAATAAGAGGCTTGACGCTGCTGCCGTAATTGCAGGCGCAGAGGCTCAGGCAAGAGAGATCAACAGCAAAATACTCAAATCCGGAATGACCGATTTTGATAAGGTAAAGGCTATCCATGACTGGATCATTAACAATACACAGTATGATGTCAACGGCGTAAAGAGCGGTAATGTACCGGAGACCTCCTTTACTGCAAAGGGACTCTTTGATACTCATGTTGCGGTATGCGACGGATATTCAAAGGCGTTTGAGCTTATGACGTCTCTTGCCGGAATAGAGGTCAACCGTGTTCTCGGCACTGCAAGCAGCGGCGGCAGAATTGTCAGCCACTCATGGAACCAGGTAAAGATCGACGGCAAATGGTACAATATGGACGTGACATGGGATGATCCCACCGACGGCGACTCACCCGGAAACTATCTGTTCTACACATATTTCCTTGTGCCGGATTCCATGATAAACAAGAATCACACTGCGGAGAGCACAAAGAACTCATGTACGGCTGCTCAGCCCACAGACAAGCTCATCCCGTCTCTTATGGAGGCTGAAAAGGCGGACGGCAGCACAGTATACCGCTGTGAGACTGAAGCTCAGCTCAAGAGTTACCTGTCAGGTATGTCAACCACAAGCACGTCTACCTACAAGTTTATCTATAAGACAAACGATATCAGCAACATCTCCGATATCATCAGGGCCAACCGTCCGTCAAGATACGGCGCAAGCTGGCAATGGATGCCCTGGAAGATCGACGGCTACTGGATCGTTACGGTCACTATAAGGGTATAATATCGGTTTGAAAATAATATTGGAAGGGATGGATAACCAATGTATGATGAGCTGAAAAAGGTCATAGAGCAAAGTGACAACATAGTGTTTTTTGGCGGCGCCGGCGTATCGACTGAAAGCGGCATACCAGATTTCAGAAGCGTTGACGGTCTTTATAATCAGAAATACAAGTATCCGCCCGAAACAATACTTAGCCACACATTTTTTATCCACTACACAAAGGACTTCTACGATTTTTACCGTGATAAGATGATATGCACCTCTGCAAAACCGAACAAGGCGCATTTGGCGCTGGCAAGGCTTGAGCAGCAGGGCAAGCTTAAAGCTGTGGTCACTCAGAATATTGACGGTCTGCACCAGGCTGCCGGAAGCAGGAACGTTTATGAGCTTCACGGCTCGGTTCTCAGGAACTACTGTACAAAGTGCCATAAGTTCTACGATCTTTCGGCGATCACCGGCACTAAGGATGTTCCGAAATGCTCCTGCGGCGGACTTATCAAGCCGGATGTGGTGCTGTATGAGGAAGGTCTTGACGACAAGACAGTGCGCGGCGCCGTGAGGGCTATTTCAAAGGCTGATGTCATTATCATCGGCGGTACATCGCTCAATGTTTATCCGGCGGCGGGCTTTCTGAATTATTTCAGCGGCAGCAGTATCGTGCTTATCAACAAATCCGCAACATCATTTGACAGTCAGGCGAACATCGTTATCCGTGACCCGATAGGTCAGGTGCTTGACGAGGTCGTGCCGTATTGACGGGCATATTATAAAAAAAGAGCCGTTCAGGTCTGAACTTCAGATCTGAACGGCTTTTTCACCCCTTGCGGAGCGTTTGAAACTTATGGATTTTGCTGCCTGCGGGCAGCGAGTCAGCGGGAATTTTAGAAAAAAGTCCCTCCGGTCTTGACTGTCGGCTCTGCCGGCGGAGTATGTCACGAGCCTGTCATTCTGAAAAGACGGGCTACCTCGAATTTTAATGCGGCGTGCTCCTTCTGCGATAGTGACGGGTCTTCGGCAAGTACCTTCTGAGCTGCTTCACGGGCAGCTTCTACCGATATCATGTCAGTCAGCTTCGCCGTTCGCAGTTCAGGCAGACCGTGCTGGCGTGTGCCGAAAAAGTCTCCGGGACCTCTTAACCGCAGGTCTTCATCGGCAATTATGAACCCGTTGTTTGTGCTGCACATTACTTTCAGACGCTCCAGCGTTGAAGGTGAAGACGCATCCGACACCATAATGCAGTATGATCTGTCGGAGCCACGCCCTACACGGCCGCGCAGCTGGTGAAGCTGAGAAAGTCCGAAGCGTTCGGCGTTTTCGATTACCATGATAGTGGCGTTCGGGACGTTTACGCCTACCTCGATGACCGTCGTGGAAACAAGTATGTCGGTCTCTCCGGCGGCAAAGGACGACATTATCTGTTCCTTTTCGGACGCCTTCATTCTGCCGTGAAGTACGGCTATCCGGCAGGATGAGAGTACGCTTCCGGAGAGCTTTTCAGCGTATTCCTCGGCAGACAGAAGTCCGGTGTCGTTCTGCTCTACCAGCGGGCAGACAATGTAACACTGATTGCCTTTCAATATGTGTTTTTTAATAAAGCCGTAAAGCCGGCTGCGCTTTCCGCTGTCGATAAGATATGTTTCGGTGGGCTGACGTCCGGGAGGCATTTCGTCAATGACCGAAAGATCAAGATCACCGAAGATCATAAGGGCAAGCGTTCTGGGTATCGGTGTGGCGGACATTACGATCATATGCGGGTAATCTCCTTTGGATGTGAGCGCGGCCCGCTGAGCCACGCCGAAACGGTGCTGCTCGTCGGTTACTACAAGCCCCAGACATTTGAACTCCACATTGTCGGATATAAGCGCATGGGTGCCGATGAGAATATCCGTCTGACCGCTTTGCAGGTCGGCAAGTATCTGTTTGCGCTCGGATTGCTTTGTTGAGCCGGTTAGCAGTGCGGCGCGCAGTCCTGTGGACTCAAAAAGTCCTTTGAGGCTTTGAAAATGCTGCTCGGCAAGTATCTCGGTAGGCACCATAAAAGCGCATTGCAGACCGTTTCTGGCGGCTGTATGGCACACTGCGGCGGCAACTGCTGTTTTTCCGCTGCCTACGTCGCCCTGTATAAGACGGTTCATCGGGCGCGAACCCTCCATCATATCTTTAATGCACTGATCCATTACAGTGCGCTGCGCATTGGTAGGCTTGTAGGGCAGATGAGAGAGAAATTCGTTTATATAATTTTTGCTTATTTTGTGCGCTGTGACCGTCAGACGGTCGCTGCTGCGCAGACCTACGCCAAGCTGAAGAACAAACAGTTCTTCAAATACCAGACGTTTTCTTGCCTGCTCGCAGGCGTTGTGGTCTGCGGGAAAGTGGATATTTCTTATGGCGGCCCCAAGGTCACAAAGACCGAATTCCTCTCTTATGCTTTGTGGGATAGGGTCGTTTATTTTTTCGGGCAGCAAAGCCACCGCCTGACGGACTGCCCGCTCTATCTGACGGCTGCCAAGTTCGGAGGTCTGCGGATAAATTGGTCTGATAGCCGCCATAGAGGTGCTTTCTACCTGAGGAGATGTCATTTCATAGCCTGAAACGGTATTTTTCAGAATGCCGTAAAAGATGAACTCGCCGCCCTGCTTTATGCGGTCGTAGGTGTATTTCTGATTAAAAAAGGTGACTGTCATATAGCTGTCGCCGTCGGAAACGGTCAGCTTAAAGATCGTCATATTCCCACGGATACGGGCAGGCGGGCGGGCGCTTTCTACGGTACCTTTTATGCAGACATTTTCGCCGCGGGGAGCGTCTGCGATCCTGCATGGACGGCTCCAGTCCTCATAGGTCCTTGGATAAAAGCGCAGCAGAGCGCCTACGCTGTCAATACCCAGACGGCTGAATTGTTCTGCCTTTTTTGAACCGATCTTATCAAGAAATGTAAGCGGAGTTTTAAATAAAGACGCCAAAATATCACAGCCTTTATGGTCATGTTTTTTGATTGCGCCGCCGCCGCCGGCAAGCTGCCGG
>CADBPE010000228.1 GCA_902796475.1 uncultured Ruminococcus sp. | reverse complement strand
CGGAAATGTAATTGCCCGCGGCTGGAATATAGTAAGAGCCGCGATGCGTTTCTTTTGGTGCGGGTCAACTATCAACGCGAACAAGGGTGCGGCAGCTTGCCGCTGCACCCATTTGGTGATATACAAAGTATTATAAAGCTCTGTTTATCTTGATTTCCGCTATTCCATCTATTTGAGTTTCACGGATTCAGGAATAAAATCACATAAAAAATGCCGGAGGCTTTCCGGCATCGGATAATGACCGGCAGCGCACAAACTGCCGGTCATACTTTTTTGTACCGGCGCCGGCAAGCTGCCGGTGCCCTGTTCGCGGCGTCAGTATACCCATGCTGTAATAAACCGATCGCGGTTCTTAATGCTTTCCAGCCGCGAGCAATTAAGTTTAGGTCTGTTTTTCTTTGAGCGCGAACAAGGGAGCGCAGGCTCTGCACCGCCGCAAACATCGAATAAAGGTATATTTTTTACAAAGAATAGTGATGTTTTCTCGACACAATAACAATTTTATTAATAAACTGTTGACAAACGGTAAATTATAATTAAAATATTAAGTAAAGGATCATGAATGATTAGTTTGCACTAATTTATAAACTGGAGGTATGGATATGACCGGAACACAGCTTATCAGAAGAAAAAATAACAAGAAGGGCTTTACGCTTGTAGAACTTGTAGTGGTCATTGCAATATTGGGAATATTGGCGGCTATCGCTATACCTGCGGTGATCGGTATTGTCAATTCGGGAAGCGACACGGCTGTGGAATCTAATGCCCATGCCATTGATGAGGCATGCAAGACGTATTACTCCGGCGTAAGGCTCGGACTTATAAATAAGGATACCAAGGAATATTCCAAACAGGAGAATCTGCCGTCTTCAAAGGCAAACCAGAAGGCAAAGCAGATAGCTGCAAATAATGCGACTGTCCTGAATGCGTGTGAGTATGCAAGGATAGAAGATAAGGTCAAGGATCTGCCTGCCGGCGACACAACCTACGGCTTTTTTGAGGGCGGTACCATCAAGCGCTATGAGGATGGCATGACCCCGCTCTCGCCCAGTACGACCATGTATGATCTTTACGGACAAGGCGCATGAGCAGATAACATAAGCATAATTACAGCCGCCGGCAGAGAGTGTAAGCTCCTGCCGGCGTTTTGTCTTCCGGATAGCGTTAATGAGAAGTGCACCGGAGAAAATGAACAAATTATGAAATGAAATTGTTGGAACCGGACTGAATTTATAAAAATTTAAAACAATTTTTTAAAAAATATTGAAGATGTATAAAGAAAAATGCTTTATTTATGAATCGAATGTTAACTCCGAAATAGATTGTTCATAAAGCGGATGCGACAAAGTGTACAAAAAACTGCTAACTGTTCATGTATTATTCCTAAAAATCGCATTATAAACTCCGAAAACGGCAATAATTGGCATAAATATGCACAAAAACAGTTCGTTCATTTTTACATAAATAATGAAGAAAAATACAAAAAAAGTATTGACAATTTATTAAGAAAGAGTTAAGATATATACAACAAATGAACACGGACTCATCCCTTCAGGGTCACGGTTCAGAAAAAATTATTTAAAGAAAGAGGTAATTCATCATGACTCTCCAGCAGAAACTGCTCGCTAAGCAGAGCAAAAAAGGCTTCACACTCGTTGAACTCGTAGTTGTTATCGCTATCCTCGGTATCCTCGCAGCTATCGCTATTCCGGCTGTTATCGGTATCATCAACAGCGCTAACGAGTCACAGGCTAAGACAGACGCTTCTTCAATCTCCGCAGCTTGCAAGAACTACTATGCAGAGATCGTTGCCGGCACAATCAACGCCGATAACAAGGGCTCATCAACCGATACTAACCTTCCTGCAAAGAATGCAAGCACAAGCGCTAAGAAGTCCGGTGCTCAGTCTGCTACAGTAGGCGGCGCTCTGAACTACTATGGCCTTAAGGATCTGGCTTCCGACACAAAGCTTGCTGATTTCGTAGCTGATACATCTTCAGGTACAGTCTATGCAACAGTTGACAGCAACAAGCCCTCAACTGCTACTAAGACATTCAAGACCACTGATGCTCTCAGCGCTCTTGGTTATGGCAACGCAACAACAACTACTTCTACTCCTGCTTCTACCACCTGATTGATCAGAATCATCTGAATCTACATAAGGTTATTAATTAAAAATCGAAGCCCGGAAAGTGATTTCCGGGCTTTGTTTTTTTTACCAAAACAAACATGAAAGGCCCGATTTCATTTGTTTGAAAAAATCGAACAACAGTATTATTGCATAAATAAACGCCGAAAAAACCTACTATATGCACAAAATACATTGATTTATAAAATACTTATTGAAATGTAGATATTTTTGTGATAAAATAACAAAAAGGATATTATAACCGTTCGTATTGTTTGTATAATACATAACAGAAAGACGGTTCTGATATTGTCGGACATTCATTTTTTATTAAAATTTTTTAAGAGTGTGGTGTATTTATGAAAACGGTAGCAACTATAATGCAGCTGACCAGAGGCTTACTTATTCTTACTCCCGCAGAGTATGATAAGCCTGAGGGCGGTATCGGCGGCAAAAGAAGAGGAGGCAATATGCCTTCAAATTTCGATCATCCTCAGATATTTGAACTGAATGATTCCCTTAAGGATCATCCTTATGAAAAATCAGAGGAGCTTGCTGCGTTTGTTAAGCGCTGCGCCGAGAGTGTTAACATGCAGCTTGGCGACATCTTCCTCTGCATCGAGGATGAAGACGTTCTCGTTACAAAGGAGTATAAGCATCATTACGAGTCGAAGGATAAGCTTCTGGTTACATATGCTCATGTTGAGGCTGAGGCTGTGCTTCATCAGGACGTAGAAAAGTATACGATCCTGAATTTTGAATACGGTCAGCAGTACGGCAAGGCTAACAAAACAGAAGATGTTTCGGCTTCACTTTTTGCCATGAATACAGGCTTGCTTACGGATATCCGCGCAAACTTCTCCGCAGCCGGCCTCAAGATCGCAAAGGTCACACCGCCTATTGCAGGTCTGCTTTACACTGCAAAGAGCGATATGAACTCTTCGACTAAATCTATCGCTATTATCAGTATGGATTTCGCAGCTACACGTCTGGTAATCCTCAGAAACGGCGCGCCTGTGTTCCAGCAGTCATTCTCAAGCGTTCTTGAGGATATTGCCGAAATGCTCATGCTTGAATTCGGTATCAGCAAGATCGGCGCTATTGAGCTTATCCAGAATGAAGGCATCGGCATCTGCAATAAAATAAACAACGCATCTACCAGAAAGCAGACCATAGCAATGCTCGATACATCTGTAAACGAGGTAGTAAGAAACCTGAGAATGGTCATCTCTACCATGCGTATGGATATCGACCTTATCGTTCTCTGCGATGCTTTGGCAAAGCTGCCCAACATCAGCCAGTTCTGCAAGCAGAAGGGTCTTACGGCGCCCATGGAGAAGGCTCTGAACCTCTTCTCCGGCGATGCGCGTCCGCCTGAGGTAACTAACTCTGCACGTCAGAGAGGTGGATATGAGCCGGCGTCGTTCATTACTCTCAACGGTGTTATCACAATGCCTTTGGGCGAAGCTAACCTGCTTCAGGGCGAAACCAACATCCTTTCGTCAATGGCTAAGGGCAACACCAACAAGCTTGGCAATGTTATTGCAGGCGCCCTTGCTTTCCTGGCAGCAGTATGGATGATCGCTATCTCCGGCTGGTGGATAGCTCTGCAGATACAGCAGAACAATGATGAGAACACGCTTAAGGATGAGCGCTTCAAGTATGCTGAGGATCTTATCAGGCGTGAAAAGAAGTATAAGCAGCTTACCGAAAACATGGCGACCAACCTTACCATACTTCCTACAACAAAGTTCAAGATGTCAGTAATAGTGGATCATATCTATAAGGAGATCATTGAGAAGACTGTTTCTACGTCAACCGTATCACTTTCCAAGGTCACTCTTGAGGAGCCGGTCGGTGAATTTGATGAATATGTAGGCGCAGCGGTACAGTATAGCGTCAAGAACTATGACGCATTCTCTACACTCAGAGATAAGATCGCATCCGCAGGCTTCTTTGATGTAAACGAGGCTCTTACCGTTGCAAGAAACGAATCTTATGACGGCGGCGCCGCAAAGACCGTTTACGGCGTAAGTATGAGCGTTTATGTTACCGAGAAGGGACTTACAGCCGCTAAGCTGACCCAGAAGGAACAGGATGCTCTTGAGGCAAAGCTTGAAGGCAAGACGGTACCTGAATCAAGACAGACCTCTTCGGCTGAATCCTCAGGTCAGACCTCAGAAAACTCAGAGGCTTCATCTTCGTCATCCGGTGAAGCATCCGGCAGCTGAGCCGGTACTATGAGTACATCGGAAAGAATCAGGGATCTATGAGATCAATTCCAGACGGAGGTAAACAATAATGAATAACAAGAAGCAGTTAAAAATATCGGGCTTTATTATCGTCATCGGTATAGTTATAGTTATGGCTATCGTGTTCCTTTTTGCTGTGCAGGTGCCCTTTATGCAGAAGATCGACGGTTATAACGATAAACATGAATCGGCTACCAGCCAGATCAACTATTACAACTCTTACCTCAGCAATGCAAACTCGGTTGAGAGCGCTATTGCAAGCATGATAGAGGTTTATCAGACAAAGAACCCTATCCTCTTCTCAAACGCTACCAAGACTCCTAACGAGATCAGGACCGTTCTTAAAAAGCTCAAATATGAGATCAGCTCACTGGCTATTGCTACCGGTGTTGAAGACAGTCAGGGAAGAACTACCGTTGAGGGCGGCCGTCTGATGGCTACCAGCATCAGCTTTGTCTTCACCGGTACGGCTGATGAGCTCAAAAAGACGCTTGATTATCTTGAGCTTCAGGCAGACGGCGCTTACTATATCAATTCCCTCAGCTTTGCGCCGCATGTTGCGCAGAACAATCCTGACGGTACATCAACAGTTTCGACAGGATCTTCATCGAAGGGCGCAAAGTATGACTTCAACATTGCAATGAGCCTCTACTACTTCGAGAAGGTAGAAATCGTTGAGCCGTCATCTTCAGCCGCATCAAAAAGCTGAACCTGACAGGGTCTGAGAACTGATATTATGCAGCCTTTGAATTATCTTAATACTGCAGGCGGTATGATTTGGACAGCCGCCTGCGCTCTCATGGGCGTACTGCTTACATGGATGTACTATCTTGCGATAAACAGGATGCCGGCGGCCTGGTTGTGTGATTATAACGAGACCCCTTCGGCGGAGCTGCTGAGCGGAAAACGTGTAAGATTCGCCCGTTCCGGCATTTTTATGTCGGTGGTCACTGCAGCCTGTCTTATTATTTGCAGACTGCAGTATAACAAGGGATTCGATATATATTTTATAGTGTTTTCATTTATAATTGTCGTTTCCCTTATGATAGCGATTTGCGATATTAAATATACGATAATACCCGATCAGCTCACTATCCTTCTTGGAGCGCTGGGGCTTATCATAAGCGTTTACGACATTGTGAGAGGCTTCGGTCTTCTGCATGCATCATGGTGGTCGCCGTTAGCGGGCGCTGCCATGGGAGCAGGCGTGATGATAATAATCGACCTGATAGGTATGCTTGTGTATAAGAAGGACGGAATGGGCTTTGGAGATGTGAAGCTGTTTGCAGCAGTTGGCATCATCACAGGTTTTCCGGGTACGATACTTGCGTTTATCATTTCCATGATCACCGCTATGGTCTGCTTCTGCGTGATACTTATTGCGATGCGCATTGTCAGATCAAAGGCGGACGCTCAGGAAAAAGCGGCGGATATTGAAGACCCCGCCCGATCAGAAAAGCTCCCGGCAGAAAATGCGGAACAGACGCAGACCGAGGAAGAGACCGGAAAGATCTCCTGCGATGCTGCGCAGGACGGCGAAAAAGAAACTGCCGGCTGCTCTGATGAGCAGACCGCAGAGGAAAACGGCGAAGAAGCCGAGGCCGCCGGATCTTATCTTGCGTTTGGACCGTATATCGCATTGTCGCTGATATGCTATCTTGTTTTTAATGACTTCATATATCATATGGTCGATTTGTATCTTAAATTATTCTGAATAATATAAGGAGCTGAAGACATGAAAGCCGGTAGCTTGAAAATCGGACAAATATTGATCAATTCGGGAGATATAACCGAGGAACAGCTTGACGCTGTTCTCGAAAAGCAAAGAAATTCTGATACCAAAAAGCGTATCGCAGATATCCTTATCGAGGATAAGATCGTTACCGAGCAGCAGGTGTGCAGGGCGCTTGAACAACAGCTCTTTATGCCATATGTTGATCTTGATACTATTCAGATCCCCGAAGAGGTGGCAAATTTAATCCCCGAGGAATTGGCTAAGAAAAACATGGTCGTTCCTATCGAGGCGGAGGGACGTTTGCTTACCGTGGCTGTGGGTGACCCGCTGAACTATAACGGTATCAGAGAGCTTGGTATTGTTACCAAGATGAGGATCACGGCAGTTATCGCAGAGCCTTCCAAGATCCAGGGAAAGCTTCGTGAAATATACGCAGCCCAGAAGGCTATCGACGACGCAAAGGAATTCCTTGAATCCAAGGGCGGCAATAAGACCAAGGCTCAGATCGAGGCCGAGGAAGCTGCAAAGCAGGACGCCAACGCAAACGATCAGCCTATCATCCGTTTCGTAAATACGATGATCGAGGAGGCTATCGCCATAAAGTGCTCGGATATCCATATAGAGCCTATGGAGAAATGCCTGCGCATCCGCTTCCGTGTCGATGGTAAGCTGCAGATATATCTTGAGGTAAGCCCGGAGCTTATTCCTTCGGTAACATCCCGTATCAAGTTCATCGGCAACATGAACATCGCAGAAAAACGTATCCCGCAGGACGGTCGTATCAACTACCGTGTCGGCGGAAAAGACATAGACTTCCGTATCTCAGTTCTCCCCAGTGTTTATGGAGAGAAGATAGTTATGCGTATTACGACCTCTCTGGGCATGGAGCTGAAAAAAGAAAGCATCGGCTTCCTCCCTGAGAACCTCGAAAAATTCAATCACCTGATAAAGAGTAACCGTGGTATCATCCTGGTTACGGGCGCTACCGGTTCAGGTAAATCGACGACCCTCTATACGGCTCTCAACGAGGTAAAGTCTGAGGATATCAATATTATCACCGTTGAGGACCCTGTCGAAATGCTGCAGACAGGTATTACCCAGGTACAGACAAACGAAAAAGCAGGCATGACCTTCGCGGCTGCCCTCCGAAGCATCCTTCGTCAGGACCCCGATATCATAATGGTCGGTGAGATCCGAGACGGTGAAACGGCAGGCATCGCAGTTCAGGCTGCTATCACAGGTCACCTTGTTCTCTCTACACTGCATACCTACGACGCCCCCAGCTCGGTTGCGCGTCTGGTAGATATGGGTATCGAGCCATACATGGTATCCTCGGCTCTTCTCGGAATCATAGCCCAGAAGCTCGCCCGCAGACTCTGCGTGGAGTGCAAGGAGGCTTATGAGCCGGATATGAACGAGAGGATAGCACTGAATATCCCCCAGGATCAGAAGATAACCCTTTACAGAAAGTGCGGCTGTGATCGCTGCAACAAGAAGGGCTATAAGGGACGTATCGCTGTGCATGAGATCATGCTTCTGACAACGACTCTCAAAAAGGCAATTACCGAAAACAAGAGTACAGACGAGATCCGTGTTCTTGCAGTAAAAGAGGGAATGATCCCCATGAAGGAAAACATCAGGCGAGATGTTCTTCAGGGACTCACATCTTATGAGGAATTCATTGATATGACTATCAATAATGAGTAATTTTCAGCAATAAAAATTTATTTATGAATGGGGTAGATTTAAGTGGATTTTTACAGCCTTGTTAAAGAAGCCGTAACAAAGGGTGCCTCCGATATTCATATCGCATCCGGTAACCATCCTGCGTATCGTCTTCATGGTAACGTATTCTTTACCAACGATCCTGCTCTTAATGAAGCGGAGGTAACCGCTATCATCAAGGCAGTGCTCAACAAATCAAGATTTGAGACCTTCCTCCAGACAGGTGAGGCCGATGCCGCAGTTGAGATCGGTGAGTGCGGCCGTTTCAGAGCCAACGCTTTCAGACAGCGTAACGGTACAGCTCTCGTACTGCGTGTTATCAACAGCGTTGTGCCTGAGCTTTCGACCCTTACCCTGCCTAACTCCATCAGAAAGACACTTGACCTGAACTCCGGTCTTGTGCTCGTGTGCGGACCTACCGGTTCCGGTAAATCGACCACACTTGCTGCTCTTATCAATGAGATCAACAAGTATAAAAGCCGTCACATCATCACGATTGAAGACCCTGTTGAGTTCCTTCATACACCGAAGCGCTGCATCGTCAACCAGAGAGAGATCGGTCTGGACAGCCGTTCATACCCGATGGCTCTTCGTGCAGCAATGCGTGAGGACCCCGATATCATCCTCGTAGGTGAGATGCGTGACCGTGAGTCTATCCAGATCGCTCTTACCGCAACTGAGACCGGTCACTTGGTATTCTCGACGGTACATACCGAGGGCGCTGCTAAGACTATCGACCGTCTGGTAGATATTTTCCCGCCGGATCAGCAGCAGCAGATCCGTGTACAGCTTTCTACTTCACTTAAGGCTGTTATCTCTCAGAGACTTCTTCCCCGTGCAACCGGCGGACGTGTTGCTGCGTTT
>CADBPE010000227.1 GCA_902796475.1 uncultured Ruminococcus sp. | reverse complement strand
GGATTTCGCTGCCTGCGGGCAGCGAGTCAGTGGGACTTTTAGAAAAAAGTCCCCCCGACACCCCCGAAAACCGTGTTTATTCCTTTGCTAGTTTCACGGATTCAGGTATTATTCTTAGCATAGCGGCAATTCGATCGAGAATGTGCTGCCTTTGCCGGCTTCACTTTTTACATAACATCTGCCGCTGTGCATTTCAACCGTCTGCTTGACTATGGCAAGCCCCAGTCCCGAAACACCCTTGCCGTGTCTCATGCGTGAGGTGTAGTATCTGTCCCAGATATGCTCTATCTCGCTTTCCGGTATGCCTGCGCCGAAGTCCTGAACCTCTATCAGCGCTTTGTTTTCCGCCGTTCTCAGTGTTATGCTCACCCTTTTGCTTTCTCCGGTGTGCCTTACAGCGTTGTCCATAAGATTGTAAAGGGCGCGCTCCAGACGGCCTTCAATGCCGTTGGTAAAAATTCCGTCCTGAACCTTTTGCTCAATGATATATCCTTGGTGCTTGTACAGTGAATTGAAATTATCCGCAGTCATTCTCACTGCTGCGCTCAGATCAATACGTCTCGTGCCGGAAGCGCCAAGAACGGCTGTTTCTCCATGTCCGCCGGAGGTGTGGGGGATAAGAGCCTCTTTGCTGCAGGTTTTCAGTTCGGAATATTCCATTATCTCATTTACAAGAGCGGTAAGCCTGTCGGCTTCCTTTATTATAACGGCAATATCCTCGGCGCACTGCTGCTCATCCTCACGGGAGATATCTCTTACCATTTCGGCATAGCCCTTTATCATGGTGAGCGGGGTGCGCAGGTCGTGAGAAACATCTGCAAGCAGCTCCATCTGGAAGTTTCGTGACTCTATAAGCTTATCGTTGGTTTTGTCAAGAGTATCGTTCAGCTGGTCAAGCTCTGAGCAGAAGCCTTTTCTGAAATCGGGATCGTAATCATCCTCACCCAGTTTTTTTGCTTTGACGGAAAGTCTTTTTACAGGCGAAGCGAACCGCTTTGCGATCAGCCATGAAAGAGCAAGTCCTGCAATAAGCGAAAGGACAGTTACCCACATAAGCTGTATGCTGATTATCGTTACGGACGATCCCACAGGATCAATAGTCGCGCCGACATAAAGGACCGCTTTCTCTCCGGAATAATAATAGTCAAAGTAACCGCCGTAAATGTAGAAGCTGTCATCGAAATATTCGGCAGTATCGCTATCGGATGATTTGAGAGCCTGCATGAAATAGTCGTAATTTTCGGGCAGTGAACGGTAGCTGTGTCTGCCGGACTTTTTTTCGTCAATATTATTATTGTTCCTGCCGTGTCCCTTTACTTCTTTAAAAGCATCGGAACTGTAAAGCACGTTGTTGTCGGTGTCTGTAATAAACACGAGCAGCGAATTATTGCGGGCAAGAAGATCAATAGTGCTGTCTATATCAGACTTGGAGCCGTTTCTGATTATCTCATCAGCAGTCTGTCTGGTGTTGCTTACTATCATAGCGTTGTAAAAGCTTTGCAAAAACACTGTTTGCAGCAGCCACAGCACCGTAAAGATCAGAGCGGTAAAAAGAATGAAGTACATCCACAATCTGAATCCGAATGAGCGGGTGTTAAGCTTCAAATTTATATCCCACCCCTCTTATGGTATGGATATAGCTGCGGCACTCGCCAAGCTTGCTTCTGAGGAGTTTTATCTGCCAGTCAACGGTACGGTCATCTCCGAAATAGTCATATCCCCATACTTCATTAAGTATCTGGTCGCGTGAAAGCACTATGCCCTTGTTCTTCACAAGATAAAGCAGCACTGAATATTCCTTTGCAGTCAGTTCCAGTTTTTCGCCGCAGGCATACACGTTATGACCAAGCGGATCTATTTCAAGCTGTGAGATCACTATACGGTCATTATTTTTCGCCGGAGATGAAGCTTTGCTCCGGCGCATAATGACTTTGATTCTTGCCATAAGCTCCTTTGGAGAGAATGGCTTTGTCACATAATCATCCACGCCCACCTCAAAGCCGAAAAGCTTGTCATATTCCGTACCTCTTGCGGAGAGCATAAGAACGGGCGTATCGCTTGTTTCACGAATTTTGCGGCATGCGGTAAAGCCGTCCATATCGGGCATCATTGCGTCCATTATAATGATGTCAAAGGTTTCCTTACTGCACAGATCAACTGCGTCGCTGCCGTCGCCGACGCTGCTCACCTCAAAGCCTTCCCGCTGGGCATAGCGAGAGATAAGGGCAGCGATATCCGGTTCATCGTCTACGATAAGTATTTTCGGCATTATACCACCACTTTTTCAAATCAAGGTTCAGCCCTTAAATCATCCGATGCTGGAAATATACTTGAAGGTCACTGCGTTTGTATAGAAATTCTTCTTTGTGTTCTTGTTGTAGAACCTTATGCTCAAGGTGTAGGTCTCACCGGGCTTCAGAGAGTATCCGCCAAGAGAGCATACAGTCGGAAGTGACTTACCTGAAAGCTCCTTTTCAAGATATTCGCTTACGGAGAAGAGTTTTGTGGAGGTCTTTTCTCCTGCTTTACGAATATAGATGGTGCCTGTTACATTACCGGGCAGACCCTTGTAGCTATCATTGAACTTTGCTTCAATAGTAAGGTTGGTGAGATTGTAGGTGATAAGGTTGGAAATGTTCTGGGTGTCGGAGGGGGTCACGGTGTTAGTGTAAAGCTCCTTATCGACCTTATATATTGCATCGCTGTTGTTTAAGAGCCTGATTGAGTAATTGAACATCTGCGGCTCAACGAATTTGATCGTTCTCGACCACTGGCTGAGCTTTGCGCCGTTTGCGTTATATGATCTTACTATAATATCAGCGCTGGTGCCGACCTTGGGATTGATGCCCAAAACCTTGAGACCGAGAGAGGTGCTGCTGGTCATGTTGCTCTGCTCAAAAGCAAGCCTTTCAGTACCGTTCTGTCTTACATAGATCCTGTAAACAGCCGCAGGATCGCCAATGCTGCCAACGGTGATGCTGTATTCGTTGTATTTTGTTTTGCTGTTTGTATAAACCGGGATCTCAAAAGCATCATCGTTTATTGTATCGCCGGAGTTGAAGAAGAAGTTGGTGGTTTTGATTGTCAGCTTGCCCTGGTCGTTAGGAGTAGCATAGTATTCGCTGATGCCTGTTGAGCTTGTAGTGGTGGCGCTTACATTGGTGTATTCCTGAGCAAGAGTTTTGCCGGTGCTGGTGAGCAGCTCCACCTTTATGTCGTAGGGAGTGTTGACCTTTGGAAGCTTAACAAAGGTCCTGTACTGATTCTCGGTGGTTGCGTGTTTGATCGTCTGAATCGGATCGCCGTAGCTTTTTTCGCTGTTGGCCTTCATATATACCTTAACGACCTCTGAATCGTCATACAGTCCGCCCTCCTTGACAATCTTGAGCGGAACATAGACAGAATGCAGCTTTGCGTTGTATACGGTGGTCAGATCCTTGGTTAAAAGAGAAGTATTGCCATCAACGCTGGTCTCGGAGGTGGTAAGGTAGGTGTACTGTTCGCTACCGCCGTCATAGCTGTATATCAGATTGGTTTTCATCGTAACGGGATTCTCGACGCCGATGAACTTGTAGCGGGCACACATTACGGCATTTCCTGAAATATCACGCAGCGTAAATTTCATGCTCTTGGCTTCGTCCTTGTAGATGTAATCGTTGAAGGAAATTGAGCCCTTTGAAGCTCTTACACGGGAGAAGGTCTGGGTGGGTTTGTTGCTGTTTCTGAAGCTGATAAGATCAGCCTCGACTTCAAGAGAGTAGCCGTCCGGAACATCCTTTATGTCAAAATAGAAGCGCTGTGTGTCAATAAGATTGATGACCGGCTGCTTGTTGTCTGCCTTGGAGACATTGAGCTTTTTGGTTACATAGGAGTTGCTGTCGCCAGCCTTGGAGCTCGTTCTCAGCTCGTATGTATATTTGTTGTTGCCGATCTCTTCCTTTGCCATAGTCACTTTGAAGCGCTGAGCATACTGAACAACACCCTTAGCGTTTGTTACCTCAACAGAGTAAAACATGGTAGTGCCGGGAGTCTGCTTGAGTGAAATGAAGCTTACGCCTGATTCTGTGGGAGTTACATTTCTTGCGGCAGTATACGGACCGTTTTCCTTCTTTGAACGGTAGATGGTTATTTTATCGGTGGTCTTGAAGGTATCGCTGTTATAAACGGCAATACGGAAGGTTTCGACAGCGCTGATCGTAACGCTCTGGAATTTTCCGTCAGCAGACAGATCCTTGAAAACCTTGGAGTTAGTGTATGGCTCTTTAAAGGCAACGGAGTAAATGCTGTTTGCGACCTCTGCGGAGATCTGTGCAGTGGATGCTGCGTTTGCAGTCATAGCGGGCATGATGCCTGTGGTGCCGACAGCGGCAGCAATGAGGGCGATTGCAAGTGCTTTTCTGAAAAACTTTTTCATTTCACAAAGTCTCCTTTAAGTTTATGTCCAGAAACCGAGATGTATCAGATGTGAATATTTCATACGAACGAAACTGTCTGATATTTCTCATCTGTCAGAATAATTATATATCTCAATCGTGATGGTTGTCAATCAAATTGTTAATAAATTGTCACTAAAGTTTGAATCTTGTTAATAATTATATTTTAGTTATCGGTAAGACTATGTGCATTTGACCAATATGTAAAAAACTGAAATCACTCTACTTGACATTTAAAGATATGGAATATATAATCAACTTATATTAACGTTTGGAATGCAGCGACAGCCTCAAACTGTGTATTTTCGCATTGGTAACGGGAACGGCAGTCTGCCGCCTGTCAGCACGTTAATAATTTAAAAAGGAGCAAAGAAAGAACCGCGATGCGTTTCTTTCCGTAAGGGTAACTATGAACGCGAAAAATGATGTGGCAGCTTGCCGCAATGTTTTGACAATGCTTGAAAACAGTTGTATCCGGTATCCTGAAAAAATAGCCGTAAGAGAAAGGGATTCCTTCCTTACCTATGCGCAGCTTGCCGAGCTTAGCAAAAGAACAGGTTCGGCTCTTGCAGGCAGCATCAGCTCCGGATCGGGATCGGCAGCTTGCCGTCCGGTAGGCGTATATATGGAAAAGGGTATAAATGCGCTGGTCGCTTTCTTCGGGATCGTCTATGCAGGCGCTTTCTACTCAATGTTCAATACCGAGCTTCCCGATGAGCGCCTTCGCTCAATGAGGGATGTTCTCGACGCCAAAAGCATGATAACTACCAGAGAGCTCAGCGCAAAGGCAGCCGCGCTTTTTCCGGGATCCGAGCTGTTCATAATTGAGGATCTGATGGCTGCCGAAATTAACGAAGCCGCTCTTGGTGATATCAGAAGCCGCATGATAGATACCGACCCGCTTTACATCAATTTCACATCCGGCTCCACCGGCATACCAAAGGGAATTGCCGTTTCGCACAGGAGCGTTATCGACTTCATCGGCTGTTTCACCCGGATTTTTTCCGTCACAAGCGAAGATATCCTGGCAAATCAGGCGCCCTTTGATTTTGATGTTTCGGTCAAGGATATCTATTCCGCCATGTATGTTGGCGCCGAGCTTGTAATTGTGCCGAGGGAGTATTTTTCTGCTCCGGTCAAGCTTATCGATTACCTTTGTGATAACAGGATAACGGTTATGGTATGGGCGGTTTCTGCGCTTTGTCTTATAAGCACCTTTCACGGTCTGGACTACAAAACGCCCGACACCGTGAAGAAGATACTTTTCAGCGGCGAGGTCATGCCGTACAAGCATCTGCGCCAGTGGCAGCAGCACCTGCCGGACACCCTTTTTGTTAATCTTTACGGGCCTACCGAGATAACCTGCAACTGTACCTACCATATTCTTGAAAAGGAAAGGGACTATTCCGCAGGTATTCCCATAGGAAAGCCATTCCCGAATGAGGATGTTTTTCTTCTCAGCGCCGAAAACGAAAGGATAACCGAAAAGGGCGTTAAGGGCGCGATCGTGGTAAGAGGTACGGCTCTTGCGCTGGGCTATTACCGTGAGCCGCAGAAGACTGCCGAAAGCTTCATTCAGAACCCGCTTAACAAGAACTATCCCGAAACGGTCTATCTTACCGGCGACCTTGGCGAGTATGACGAAAACGGCGACCTGATATTCAGGGGCAGATCCGATAATCAGATAAAATACATGGGTCACCGCATTGAATTAGAGGAGATCGAGCGGGCAATGTCCGCAATAGACGGGGTAGAGCGCTGTATGTGCATATTCGATGAAGAAAAGCAGCGTCTTAAAGGCTTTTATATAGGTACCATCGAGAAGAATGATCTTGTTGCCGTAATGCGCAGCACAATGCCGGCGTTTATGGTCCCGGGCTTTGTGCGCAGGGTGGATCAGATGGTGCTGACCAAAAACGGAAAGCTTGACAGGAAGAAAACTGCCGAGCTGATCGGAGGAGGGAAATAATGTCTGATTTTATCGAAAAGATCAGAAACGAATGTGAGTCGTCCTTCTATGTTTTTGATATAGGCGAGCTTAAAAGAAGGATATCTTATCTGAGAGAGAGCTTGCCGCCTTATGCGGAGCTTTGCTATGCAGTAAAGGCAAATCCGTTTATATCTGAAGAGATAGAAAATGATGTTGAGCGCTTTGAGATATGCTCTCCCGGAGAAGCTGATATATGCAAAGCCATCGGGATCGACAGCAAAAAAATGGTGATATCGGGTATTTACAAGACCCCGTCATTCATTGAAGCGCTGGTTTCCGATGAAAGCTTCAAGGGTATTTTCACGATAGAGTCGGTCAATCAGTATGAGCTGCTGCTCGGTCTCTCCGAAAAATACGGCAGAGAGCTTGAAGTGCTGCCCAGGCTGACTAATGACAGTCAGTTCGGTATGGACGAAGCCGATGTAGAAACGATCATTTCACGCCGCGCTCAGAACAGGCTGAATGTAGTGGGAATACAGTATTTTTCCGGCACACAAAAGACCTCGCTCAAAAAATACCGCAGAGAGCTTGAATATCTTTCGGGTTTTCTTGGCAGGCTCAGGGAGGAATATTCGTTTGAAGCCCGTGAACTTGAGTACGGAACAGGCTTTCCGGTATCCTATTTTGCCGGCGACAAGCTTGACGAACCGGCTCTGCTGAGCGGCTTTTCGGATATACTGGAGGAGCTGCCGCAAAAGCCCCGGATCATTCTGGAGCTTGGCAGGAGCATTGCAGCCTCCTGCGGAAAATATTACACCCATATTGTGGATATCAAGAAAAACAAGGGACAGAATTACGCTCTGACCGACGGCGGTATGCACCATATCGTCTATTTCGGGCAGTATATGGCGATGAAGCAGCCCTTTGTTTCCGTACTTGGCAAGGACGGCTCTGTTTCCGACGTTCAGTGGACCGTCTGCGGCTCGCTTTGTTCAATGAATGATATAATTGTAAAGCAGCTTGCTTTGCCGGAGATAAATGTCGGAGATATTCTCTGCTTTGAGAATGCCGGCGCCTACTGCATGACAGAAGGTATATCGCTGCTGCTGAGCCGTGATCTTCCCGCTGTCTATCTTGTAAGGGAAAACGGAGAGCTGTACCGTCTGCGCAAGCCGTTTGAAACAAAGCAGCTCAATATGCCCGAATACGAAAAAATATAATGATCTGAAAGGAAGTACAAACCATGGATAGACTTATCGAAATACTTGAGGACATCAAACCCGATGTTGATTACGCAAACTGCGAGACCCTTATCGACAGCCACATTCTGGAATCCCTTGACATAATCTCGCTTATTGCCGAGCTTGAGGACGAATACGACATCACCATTCCGGCTATCGAGATAATCCCCGACAACTTCAACTCCGCAGAACGTATGATGAAGATGATCGAGCGCCTGCAAGAGGAGTATTGAGATGGATCTTTCCTCAATACTTTTAGCCGGCAGCGCTTCGGCGATGACCTCGTTTTTTTCGCTGACGTTCCTGTTTTTATTTTTGCCGGCATGCCTTATTTTATATGCGGCGGTGCCGAAGGCTGCAAAAAAATATATCCTGCTTGCTGCGAGCCTTATATTTTTCTGGCTCGTCAGCGGATTTCTGATAATCTATTTGTTGCTGACGGTGCTTTCTGTATTCCTGTTCGGCAAGTGGCTGGATAAAATACAGAAGCAAATGAAGGCGGAGCTTTCCAAAACCGAAAAGGAAAAGCGCAAGGAATTAAAGCAGCAGTATGTCAGCAGGCAGAGAAAGGTGCTGCTGTTAGCGGTACTGCTTCACATAGGTCTGCTGCTTGTGCTGAAATATTCCGGCTTCTTCACCCAGAATCTTAATTCCTTGCTGTGGCTGCTCAATGCGCCCATCGAGCTTGAGATACCCAGGCTGTTTATGCCGATAGGAATATCCTTCTTCACGCTGCAGGCTGTATCGTATATCACGGACGTTTATCACGGACTCATAAAGGCTGATACGAATATTCTCCGGCTCACGCTTTTTATGAGCTTTTTCCCGCAGATAGTTGAAGGTCCGATCTGTCGCTACTCTCAGACAGCCGACCAGCTGTGGAACGCAGAACAGATAAAATACAAAAATCTGACCTACGGACTTCAGCGCATACTTTTCGGCATGATGAAAAAGATAGTTATTGCCGACCGTCTTGACCCAATGGTAAAGGCTATTTTCGATACTCCGAACAGCTATCACGGGGGAATAATCTTCCTCGGCGCTGTGTGCTATACCATTCAGCTTTATATGGACTTCTCCGGTTCTATGGATGCCGTTATGGGCATTGCGGAGATCTTCGGCATAAAGATGCCCGAAAATTTCCAGAGACCTTTCTTTTCCATTTCCATATCTGAATTCTGGAAGCGCTGGCACATCACGCTTGGTACATGGTTCAAGGATTACATTTTCTATCCTGTCACCTCGACCAAAAAAATGAAGAATGTCACATCAAACGCCCGCAAGAAGCTCGGCAACCATTACGGACCTCTTGTAGCCGGCGGAGTTGCCCTGTTCTGCGTGTGGTTCTGCAACGGACTTTGGCACGGCTCCGACTGGAACTATATTTTCTTCGGTCTTTATCATTTTGTGATGATACTTACCGGCAATATGGTCACCCCGCTTGCGTCAAAATTTTTCAAGAAGGTCGGACTTGACCCGAACTGTTCCTCATACAAGGTGTTCCGCATTATCAGAACGGCTCTTTTCGTGGTGATAGGCGAGCTGTTCTTCCGCAGTCCGGGTATGGTCAGAGGCTTTGAGCTTTTCGGCAGAATGGTCTCAGACTTTTCGTTTATGGGACTTAACGATATCCTCCTGAAGAAACTTTCCATTGACATTCAGGACTTTATCATCATTGCTGTCACGCTGGCTTTTGTGTTCATCGTCAGCCTGCTCAATGAAAAGGGCGTATGCGTGAGGGATCAGATCGCCAAAAGGAACATCGTTATCCGCTGGGCAGTGTTCTATGCGCTTATCATGTTCATAATCATTTTCGGCGCCTACGGCTTCGGTTATATACCCGTAGACCCGATGTATGCAAACTTTTAAGGGAGGGGCGTCGCAATGAAAGGCTTTTTGAAAAACTCTCTTAAAGGCGTTATATTCGTTGTCGGACTGTCAGTCCTGATTGCGATTTCATCGCTGGCGATTATCCCGCGCAACAACAGGGAAGAGGACTGGAAGCATGACGTTCAGGCTCACGGTATTCTTGCAGAGCCTGAGAATACCATTGACGTCCTATTTTTAGGCGACAGCGAGGTCTATTCCTCAATAAATCCGCTGAGGATATGGCAGAACTACGGCTACACATCTTATTGCTGCAGCTCAAGCAAGCAGCGGCTCTGGTATACCATCGAGTTCTTTTTTATGACGCTCAGCAGCCAGCAGCCGAAGATCGTTTTCATGGAGACAAACAACATTTTCAAATTTTTCCCGCTGGAAGAGACCATGCTCCATGCTGCGGATCTGCCGATCCCCTTGATAAAATACCATGACCGCTGGAAGAATTATAATTTTGAGGAGCTTTTCCGTACTCCGGACTATACCCATATCGAAAACAGGAAAGGCTATCGTCTGTATAAAGAATCCGACCCTGCCGATGTTGAGGGCTACATGGAGGAAGACGAGGATTCGGCGTATATTTCCTTAACGAACATGACATATATTAAGATCATCGCCGATACCTGCCGTGAAAACGGCGCTAAGCTGGTATTTCTCAGCACTCCAAGCACAAAGAACTGGAACATGAAGAAGCATAACCGTATCGTTCAGCTGTCCGAGGAGCTGGGCGCCGATTACATTGACATGAATCTTCTTCTTGAGGAGGTCCCGATCGACTGGAACAAGGACACCCGTGACATGGGCGACCACATGAATTATTTCGGCGCAGAGAAGGTAACGGCTTATCTTGGAAAATACCTGTCAGAAACAGGCATTCTCACGAACCATAAGGACGATCCTGAATATGCCGGCTGGAACAGGTGTCTGAAAACATTTACCGACGATGTAGATAAATGGCTCAGCACCCTGAAGGCTGATGAAGCCGGATAACCGTGCAGGCATTATAAAAACATAAAACACGGGACCTTTTTTCGGATCCCGTGTTTTTGTGCGCTTTAGCAGTGATTGTGAAAATAGTTTGTAGATTTTATAAAAATATGCTTTCGGATATGAGTGTGTTTATGCTATAATGTAACCATAATGTATTCATATCAAAAAGAGGTGGTACTATGCATGATCCTGTTAAGACCGAGAAAAAGGTAGAGTATCTGGAGCTTATCTATGACCTGATCTTCGTGTTCGTTATCGGAAGGAATAATCTGCTGCTTCATAATATTGACGGCGGATTTATCAGCGGCGGCGCCTTTCTTGCTTATCTGGTGAGTACCCTTGCGGTCATTCAGATATGGAACTTCACGACCTATTATATCAATGTTTTCGGACGCAACGGGGTCAGAGAGCATATTTCACTGTTCGTGAATATGTTCCTGATGTACTTTATCGCAGAGGGCATAGGCAGCGAATGGGAGAAATTGTATGTACAGTATCATGCTGCATGGGCGCTGATACTGCTGAATATCGGTATTCAGTATCTTCTGGAGCTTCGCAATCACCGCAGCAAGGCAGTATCCGCACAGAAAAGGCGTATGGCTCTGCCGCTGTTTGCGGAAGCTGCGGCTGTTGTCGTGTCAATTTTCACATTCACGCTTGCGGGCGCTGATCTTTCGTGGCTTGCGATCCTTATCGGTATCGGCGTTTCGATGCTTGCCGGCATAAGGTCAAACGAAATAAAGGTAGACTTTGCGCACCTTACCGAAAGAGCCATGCTCTATGTGGTTTTCACCTTCGGAGAAATGATAATAAGTCTTTCCGGATATTTTGACGGCGAGCTCAGCTTTAACAGTCTTTATTTTTCGGTCATGGGGTTCCTCATAGTCGTATCGCTGTTTCTTTCATACGAAACGCTTTATGACCGCATAGTTGACCGTGAGCAGAGCAGCAACGGGCTTATGTACATATTGATACATGTCCTGCTGATATTTTCACTGAATAATATAACTGTTGCTCTCGAATTCATGCGTGAGGATGAAATAGCCATCATGCCGAAAATGCTGTTTCTGATAGGATCTTTTCTGATGTACTATTTCTGCATTTTTATGCTCGGACGCTGGGCGAAGAAGCGCTGCGCAGTCAGGAAGGGCATGATAATAACGGTCATACTGTCATCAGCCGCCTTTGCTGCGCTGATGCTTATTCTGCGTGAATACATGATGATAAACATTCTTCTGACGGTTCTTTACGGGTTCGGGATATTCATTATTCTGCATTTTCTCGGAAAATCAGCAGCCCGCACCCAATTTCGCGGCGCAGAGCCTGCGCTCCCAATTTCGCGTTCACAGATAAACAAGCGGAAACGCAGCAGCCCGCGCCCCAAAAATAGCCCACAAAAAACAAAACACAAAAGTTTCGCTCAAGGTGGCAAGCTGCCGCACCCGTGTTCGCAATGTTAGTTTACTCATGCTGAAATAAACCGATCGCGGTTTTTACTGCCTTCCAACCGCGAACAATTAAGTTTAGGTCTGTTTTTCTAACAACGCAAACAGGGGTGCGCAGCTTGCCGGCGCACCCCTTTGGTGATAAACAAAGAGTAAAACAT
>CADBPE010000226.1 GCA_902796475.1 uncultured Ruminococcus sp. | reverse complement strand
TTTTTTTGATTTCCCTTTTGCTGTGGTGATTATAACAAAAGAGAGTGTTTGTTTTTGAACAATATAAAAATTTTTTATATGAGTATAACGTATGAAATATTGGGTAGGCTGATAAGAAAATTCAGATGTTTTGTTGATTTTTTGGGCGTGATAGTGTATAATTGTTACAATTCAACAGCAGTTACCGGCTTGCTGCAAGCGGAACTGCAAATAAAGTATAGGAAAGGTAAGTATTACAATATGGATGAAACGAAAAAAATCAAAAAAAAGAAAAATTCAAAGCCGGTTGTGCCTGAAAAAGGACCGGTATTTAATGCTAAGATCGATCATCTTATAATTGAATATCTTAAAGAAGCGGGTGAAAAAGGATTATGTAAAAACGAACTGGACACAAAGTTAAAAAAAGATATGCATTTTTCGTCCGAATCAAATATGCGTACAAGAATAGATTCAAGAATTCAATATCTGATGGAGTTCGGAAAACAAACCGGCTTGTTTGAGATCAGAGACTCTGACGATGACGCGATCAATGATGATAATGATGATGACGAGAACTATAATAAAGAAAAAGGTAAGAGAAAGCCTTTTTACTATATGAGCAAAATGTCCAATGCGGAAATACAGCTCATGCTGCGCTCTTTTCGCGCGGTCAAAGGAAAACCTGTGGATGAATGGAGCAACAGATTTGCCAGGGATCCGGAAACAGGTCATTATAAGGTAGTACGAAATTCGCGCCGTTTCTTTGCCGATCTGACAACGGAGGGTTTTATCAGGTCATTTGATAAAGAAGAACCTGATGATCTCCGGAATAAAGAAATGACGGAAAACATGAAGATCATAATGTCTGCTGTCAACAACAAAAATGCTCTGGCAGTCCGCTATGGTGATTACAATGTAAAAAAGGAGCTTTGTCCGCGAAAGGATAAAAACGGAAAGGATACATTTATCATTTACCCGATAAAAATGGTCGTTTCTCTTGGCAGGTATTATCTTTACTGTCAGTACAAGGAGCGTCCTCCGAAAACAGAGGATGAAGACGAGCGTATCCTTTACAGTCTGAGAGTAGACCGCATTATCTCCTGCAAAGAACTGAATGAGAAATATGAGATCAATGAGGATGTAAAGAAAATATTTAAGGGAGTAGGTGAACCGCATTTTGCTCAAAGACTTTATATGTTCACGGGCAGTGCCAGCCGCATTACTTTTCTGACGGATGAAAAGCATCTCAATGATGTGTTTGATTGGTTCGGGAATGTCCGTCTCCGGAAACAAAGCGATAATACGATAGAGGTGACAGTTCATGCAGACAAGAATGCCATGCTTTATTGGGCGCTGCAGTATTGCCGTTATGTTAAGGTGACCTCGCCGCCCGAATTGGTGGACAGAATAAAAAAGACGCTCAGTGAAGCATCGGAAAGATACGGTGAAGGGTAAGTATAGACGTATAGCTCAGTCTCATGGCAAAAGCTGCAGGGAGCATTATATGGTAATTATAGCTAAAAAGTGTTTGCTTTGAACAGCCTGCATTTTTTGTTAATGGTCAGTATGGTCAGTTGTTTTCTATAATTTATTTTGTATGTGCTTGTGTCCTTGCTGTATGACACAGCATATATACACTCGGCAAAAGATTTGATAAATTAACTGACCATACTGACCATAACACCCGAACCCCTCATAAACAGCGGGATTTCATTGGGTCAGATGAAAATTTTAACTGACCATTTAACTGACCCTTCTGACCATTATACTGTTATGATACAATCAAACGGCACGTCAGCCATGATCGGTCTGACGTGCCGTTTGCTATTCTTCGTTTGCTTTTTTCTGTTTCTGAGCCTTGATGACCTTCAAACGGGAAAATTCCTCTCGTTCCTTTTCTTCAAGAGCATCGGAAATAAACTTTACCGTTTCTTCAAATTTCGGTATCATTATATTTTTAAGGGCGTTTGCGCGTTTCTGAGTCTTTTTGATGGCGTCTGCAAGACGGTAAACGCTGTTCTCTATCTCAGCAAGGTGAGCGGTAAGACGCTTTACCTCACGGAAACAAACATAGGCTTCATCAAAAGCCGAGTTTGTCACGCCCAGACCGTAAAACAGAGAATTTTCATTCCTGCCCTCGTCAATTGTCACAATAGGTATCTCAACGCCCATTACACTGCGGTAGCTGAGCCTGATGGAATCGTCCTCCGGAACGGAACGGGCAATTGCGTCTATATAACCCATAGTGATATTGGCTCTTTGCAGAGCAAGATAGGCCTTGCTGTAAGTGACGTCTATCTTTTCCTGGATCTCGGAAGCCTTGTCGATAAGAGTCATCATTTCCCTGACGAGAATGTTCCGCTTCTTGTCAAGAAGCTCAAAGCCGGTTCTGGCCAGTGACAGTGACTTTTTCGAGGTCATCAGGTTTCCTTTGGTGGGTACTGCCTGAACAGCCATTGTTTCTCACTCCTTGCTATCAAGCGTCATCATCATCGGGATCCACGCTCTGAGCCGAAGCAATGGTGTGGAAGCTGAGGCTTTCCTTGTCTTCGATGTAATACTTGTCAAGCAAAGCATCGTCAACACGGTCAAGCTCTGTACGGGGCAGAGTTGAGAGCAGTTTCCAGCCCAGATCAAGGCTCTGCTCTATTGTGCGGTTCTCGTGGAAACCCTGATTTACAAAATACTGCTCAAACAGCTTGCCGAACTCCATGTACTTCTTGTCTGTCGGAGACAGCTCCTCTTCACCGATCACAGAAGCGAGCGACCTTGCGTCCTGCACCCTTGCGTATGATGCGAAAAGCTGGTTGGCAAGCGGCTGATGATCGGCGCGGGTATATCCTTCGCCTATGCCGTCCTTCATAAGACGCGAAAGGGAGGGCAGGACAGAAACAGGCGGGTAAAATCCCGAACCTTCAAGCTGTCTGTCAAGAACGATCTGACCCTCGGTGATGTAGCCGGTAAGGTCAGGCACAGGATGGGTAATGTCATCGTTAGGCATGGTGAGTATGGGTATCTGAGTAACGGAGCCTTTGCTTCCCCTTATCATTCCGGCGCGTTCATAGAGTGAAGCGAGGTCGGAGTAAAGATAGCCGGGGTAGCCTTTTCTGCCGGGGATCTCGCCCTTTGAGGAGGAGAACTCTCTCAGAGCCTCGGCGTATGACGTCATGTCAGTCATAATGACAAGAACGTGCATATTACATTCAAATGCAAGATATTCAGCAGCCGTGAGCGCGCAGCGGGGAGTGAGTGTTCTCTCAATGATAGGATCGTTCGCAAGATTGAGGAACATTACCACTCGTGAGAGAACGCCGCTCTCGTCAAAGCTTCTGCGGAAGTAATCGGCAACATCGTTTTTAACGCCCATAGCGGCAAAAACTATGCCGAATTTGTTGTCGCCGTCGGTATCGGCGATCTTTGCCTGCCGTACTATCTGCACTGCAAGCTCGTTGTGTTTCATACCTGAGCCGGAGAAGATAGGCAGCTTCTGACCGCGGATAAGGGTCATAAGCGTGTCGATGGTCGAAATACCTGTGTTTATATAGTTTCTCGGGTAAACTCTGGAGACCGGATTCATCGGTGTGCCGTTGACGTTTGCCATTTTTACGGGGTAGATCTCGCCCAGACCGTCGATCGGGCTGCCGGCGCCGCTGAACACACGTCCCATGATCTCAGGAGAAAGAGCAAGCTCCATAGGTCTTGCCTTAAGACGGGTGCGGGTATTATCCAGAGAAATGGACTTTGTACCCTCAAAAACCTGCACGACTATCCTTTTTCCGTCTATCTGGACTATCCTGCCGTGACGGCAGGCGCCGTTTTCAAGGCGGATATCCACCATTTCCTCAAAGGAAGCATTCTCAACTCCGTCAAGCACGATCAGGGAACCGTTTATCTCCTTTACACCGACATAATCAAGGATCATACATTTCACTTCCAATACATACAAAAATAAGCCTGCCTGCAATTTCTTCCGCCCCCGCTGATACTGAGTATCGGGACAAAGCCTCAGAGGATCACTCGGTAAGGGCAGATAAAGCAGAGTCTATGTCTGAGATAAGGTCGTCGAAAAGTTCAGGCTTTGAGTTGGGGATATCGTACTTCATTTTTGCAAGACGTTCAAAAAGTCCAAGCTCCATAATGCGGGAAATGGGTATGGCTGCCGCAATGATCTTGCGGGAACGCGAATAAAGGTGAAGTATCGCCTTCATCATCAGCTTTTGCTTTTCGAGAGGAACAAAGGTGTCATCGGCATGGAAAGCGTTCTGCTGGAGAAAGCCTACACGGATAGCCTTGGCTGTTTCAATTATAAGCTTCTGGTCGTCCGGGAGCACGTCGGAGCCGATGAGCTTGACTATCTCCATAAGGGCGCTTTCCTCGTGAAGAATAGCGGAGATCTTGTTCCTGTATTTTATAAAATCATCGCCGAGGTTCTTGCGGAACCAGGGATCGAGATCGGTGTAATATTCGCTGTAGCTGTTCATCCAGTTTATTGCCGGATAGTGACGGGCATAGGCGAGGGATTTGTCCAAAGCCCAGAAGCAGCGTGTAAAACGCTTGGTGTTCTGTGTGACCGGCTCGGAGAAGTCGGAGCCCTGAGGAGAAACCGCGCCGATTATGGTGACCGAGCCTTCAGCGCCGCAGAGGGTATCCACACGGCCTGCTCTTTCGTAAAACTCCGAAAGACGTGAGGGGAGATATGCCGGAAAGCCTTCCTCGGCGGGCATTTCCTCAAGACGTCCGGATATCTCACGGAGAGCCTCTGCCCATCGTGAGGTAGAGTCTGCCATGATAGCGACATGATATCCCATGTCACGGTAATATTCGGCAAGGGTAAGTCCTGTGTAGATGGAAGCTTCACGGGCGGCGACAGGCATATTTGAGGTGTTTGCGATAAGCACCGTCCTGTCGGTCATGGGGCGTCCGGACTTCGGGTCGATAAGCTCGGAGAACTCGTCAAGCACCTGGCTCATTTCGTTGCCTCGCTCGCCGCAGCCTACATAAACGATTATATTTGCGTCGCACCACTTGGCAAGCTGATGCTGAGTCATTGTCTTGCCGGTTCCGAAGCCTCCGGGAATAGCCGCTGTGCCGCCCTTTGAGATGGGCAGCATGGTGTCGATGATACGCTGACCCGTAATAAGCGGCACTGTTGCGGGCAGCCTGTTTTTGCATGGACGCGCTGTCCTTATAGGCCATTTCTGGCAGAGCGTCAGCTGATGCTCTTCGCCCTTGCCGTCCTTGATGGTGACAATCGTGTCCATGAGCTTGTATTTGCCGTCAGGGGCGACTTTAACAACAGTACCGCTCAGATCGGGCGGTACTATAAAGCGGTGCTCGATGATAGCCGTTTCGGGGCAGACGGCGTATATCATGCCGCCCTCGAGCCTGTCGCCGGGTCTTGCCTTGATCGTAACGTCCCATTCCCTGTCAAGGTCAAGCGATGACACCGCAGCGCCCCGTGAGATGAAGGAACCGCTGGTTTCTTCTATCGCTTTCAGCGGGCGTTCGATGCCGTCAAAAATATTGTCGATTATGCCCGGACCCAGCAGGACGTTCATTGGAGCGCCGGTGCCGGTTATGGGATCTCCGGGTCTGAGTCCCGTTGTTTCTTCATAGACCTGAACCGTGGTGAATTTGTCGTTTATGCCGATGATCTCGCCTACAAGGCGCTGCTCACCCACATAGACCATCTCCATCATGGAAAAGCTACGGGTATTTCTGACGGTAACAACAGGACCGTTTATTCCATAAATAACGTCTTTAGCTGCCATTTATCAAATCATTCCTTAGATTATTATTCAACAACGGTCAGACCCGAATGTTCATGGAACCATTCGCGCTGGTACTCAAGCTTTGTGTCCAGCGTTTCGTCAGCGATAAGTCCCATGCTTCGGCTCAGTCCCGTGATACCGCCGATCTTTATATCGTCAGATGCGGCGACCTCGCAGTTGCCGCCAAAGAAATCTTTGAGCTTCTTTTTGTGCTTGAGGTCACATTCCCTGACATAAAGTATAACGTCATCTGATATCAGCACCATGCTGATGCTGATAGCGCTTTTTACCAGCATAGAGCTGTACTGCTCTGTTTTGGTAAACTCGATGAGCTTCTTTCTGGCTTTTTCAAACACCTCGTCCTCGATCTCTCTGCGCCGCTCAAATATCCTTTTGCGGCTCTCGCTTTCGGCTTTTGAGATCTGACCTGATATTTCGGTGTTTATGTCAGCCATTTCCTTCTGCACAAGGTCGTAGGCTTCCTTTATGCCTTCCTCCTCTGCGTTGTTAAGCTCTCTTGCCTGAAATTCCTCGGCTTCGGTTTTCATTCTGCCGCGCTGTTCCTCGGCGTATTTTTCTATCGCCTGAAGAAAATTGTCTGTTTTGCTGACCGTATCGGGCATGATATCACCTCCGTACAGTTTCGGGAACGCTCATATCCGTGATCCGGACTGTGTGCGCTCTCATATTTTTACGCCGATAGCTTCGCGGACGTATCGGGTTATAGAATCCTTTGCGCGTCCGCTTCCGTGTCTGTCGGGTATTTCAACGATCAACGGCTGTTTTCTTTTGAGCTTAAGGTCGTACACCAGCTCCGGACACAGACTTACAAGACGTTCCGTCATAAGAATGACCGCAACGTCCTCCATATCCATAGCCTTCTCGAGAGCTTCTCTTACCTCGCTGTCCTCGTGTACGACAACGCCGCTGATACCCGCCAGGTGCATACCCATCAGCGTATCCACATTGTCGCTGATAAGATAAAATTTCATAATAGTTCTGTCCTTTCTATGATCGCCGTGACCGGTACTGTGACATTCCTTAAGTAAGAGTTTCGCGTTGTTAGTTTACCCAAGCGGAAAGAAACGCATCGCGGCTCTTACTATTTTCCAGACGCGGGCAATTACATTTCCGCCTGTTTATCTGTGAACGCGAAATCGGGAGCGCAGGTTCTGCGCCGCAGGCTCTGCGCCTGCCGCCTCTCGGCGGCGGGGGGCTTTTAAACTGACTGTTAGCAGGGGACGCCCTCTTGCGCAGGGCGTCCCCTCTCAAAAAACAGTCCACCGGACTGTTTTTTGATTC
>CADBPE010000225.1 GCA_902796475.1 uncultured Ruminococcus sp. | reverse complement strand
CTCTTTTTGATTTTCATTTTTGTTCGTCCCCTTTTTATCTTCTGTTTTTGATTATCAGGCTCTGAGGAACCTTTCGTTTCGGTTCTCTCTTGATCGCAAAATAATTGTAACACAAAAAATCGCTTTTGAATATAGTCAAAATGCATATGAAATGTAAAATAACATATAGCCATAGGAAAAAGTGTAAACAAATTTACAGTTTGAGGGTAATTTGTATACATATCGGCTGATCAGTACATGACTGTCAGTTAAAGCGATGCAAAGAATACAATTCCTGAAATGATAAATAATAAGTGCCGTATTTTTCTGTTCAACGATCAGTCCGACGAATTCACGCAGAAAAGCATTCGGGAAGAAGTAGAGTTTTGTCTTTGCCGAAAGCCCCTTGACCTTCATCCCGAGCCTTTTTGCAAGAGTATAACCGCGAAAGACATGATAATTCGTTGTGGAAAAAGCAATTCCTGCCTTGCTGAGATCGCCCGCATCAGCTTCGATGACCTTTTTTGAGAAAGCCTTGTTCTGATAGGTATTGACGGATTTGTCCTCTTTAAGTATGTTTTATTCGGGAACGCCCTGCTCTGTCAGATAGCGTTTCATGCTTTCGGCTTCGCTTATGACCTCATCGCTGCCCTGACCGCCGGAAGGAACAAACTTGGCTTGTCTGTTCCATTTTTCAAACTGTTCCTTCTCAAATGCCAGCGCACGGTCTATTCGTCCCCTGAGAATAGGAGTAGGCGAACCGTCCTTTCTGATAGCGCAGCCTAAAGTGATAATATAATCCATCGGCTGACTTATCTTATATTTAGTTGACATCAAGGCGCAGAAAACAGTTGAGATAAGCAGACATTCCATATAGCAGAAGGTAACTGAAATCGCAGAATTGATAGTGGACAACAGAAGTTCCTGCGCCAACGAACCCGAGTATATATTTGCCCACAAAATACATTACCGAAATACCGCCGGCAACAAGAATACCCAGCATGAAGCTCAACAAATTCTGTACCCGGAAGCCCTCGTGACGCGCAAGACGATTATTGCTGATGCTCAGAACCAAACAAAAAAAGGACGAGCGGTATCAGAGTAATGCTGATAAAGCTATAGCTGACGTTTGTTACGGAAAAAAGGATTTGTTTTTCATTTATCAACGATCTGTAATCATAAGACAAAAGGATTTCCCGAAGCGAGAGAACAACCGTGACCAACATAAAGAAGATCAGCCCGCCGAGTGTGACCATAGAGTAGGTAAAATCCCCGTTTTTCTGCAGAATATTCGACTTTGACGGTTCTGAGATCGGTTTTTCCGTTCAGGAAAATTGTCGTGGTATAGGTTCTGCAGTAAACACACAGAAACACAAAATAGCTAACGAGAAGAAATACAATGGAGGATATGCAGAAGATATAACGCTTTTTCAGACTGCGTTTTTGTTTTGTCAATTTATCGCCTCACGAAGATAATTACAGCAGATACATAAAAAAAGCCGTTTCATCGCAAAGAAAACGGCTTAGGGTTCAGAAGGCAAAAAAAGAAGGCAGTTAATGTTTTTCTCGGGCTGAGTTGCTTTTATCTTGTTGTCAGAAGGCTGATTTGTGTCACAGTTGAAAATGATGAAACAGGTTATTGTTCTTTTGAAGGGTCAAAACTCAAAGAACTCCTTTAGTCCCTCGCAGTTTTTAAGATACTCGGCAGTAAAGCCATAATGTCCTGCTTTTGCAACGGTAAGCAATTCTTCAAGAAATTCATCAAAGGGAAGATCAAGGTATTCTTCCGGTATTTCAGCATGGATCGTGCCGCCGTCGTTGTGGCCGCCGCCCCACCACCAGTTTTCTTCCAAAGCCGCCTCGAATGTTCCGTCGTCCTTTTTGACGAATCCATAGTAGGATACCCATTCTCTCATTCCTTCGGGAGTTTTCTCTCCTTCATAATGTGGCGCGTCAAATTTTTCTTCTGAATAGCCCCTGGAGCCCTTTCCTGCGAACTTATTATACACAGCAAAATGCTCCGTATCCCGGGGAACCCTTACGATCCTGATATGATCGTGCTGATAGATCAGTTTTCTTGTTCCGGCAACACGGTTTTCTTCGGTCATCAGCTCTTCCATCGGACGAAAAGGCGTTTTCTTTTCATGGTCTCTCAGATATTTGTCCGGTACCTTTCCTTTGTAAACGCTGGGATAGCCGACATAATAGGAATACTCCTTTGCTTCGTCGTCACGGAAATAGGATGCTATACAGGAGTTGTCATAATAAATTGAAAACTGTTCCATAAGTCTTTCTCCTTCATTTTATTTCAGAAATGTCTATAGACCAGAATCGCTCACAGAGCGTCGATCTCCTTTTGAAGCTGTTCGAGAAAACGACCGGCATGGCCGCCGTCCATCTGTGTATGATGAAACTGGAATGATACTGTCAGCTCGTACCGGAACAGCTTCTTTCTGTATCTGCCCCAGATGATAAACGGATTGCTATAACCACTGTACATATTGACAACTCCGTCAAGTTCGGTATCAATGACAGCCGATGTGCCTATCACCATATTATCTGCGGAGAGGTCAATATCCTGGTGGTTTTCTGCCGAGAACGCGGAGTATTCCAAATAAGTCTTTTCAAACACATCGAGACTTTCCGAGAACGGCATATCGCATGAATGAATGGTGCCGTTTTTGCCTTTGATGATGGCGTTCAGGGCGATGCTATCGTATTGTATCAGCTTATCGCCCACAGGGAGCAGGAAAAATTCCGGAATTCTTGTGGCCGCATTCCCGATACAGTACAGCATCAGCATATTGAATTTCTTGCCCTTTTTGCAGATCCGTATCAGGTTAGCGACATTCAGCGTCTTGAAGAAAGTAACCATAGGATTGTGGGCTTTCATCCACAGTGCATACGCCATTGCCCGTGTTGTTTCTTTTGGGTCAACTGTCTTTGCCATGCTTTTTCCTCCGTACAGTATTTAACTAAAAAGAAAAAGATGAACCGGTTCATCTTTTTCAGGCAGCAGATAATATTGTTTTGCAGTACAATGATGCTGAGAACAGTATAATAATCATACATTCCTTAACGCTGCTGCTATCACTGCAAAGCTGACCCTGTTCATCCCACTGTCCTCCGGCGGGGCATCTGCGGTACAAACCGAAAATTTATATCCTGCATCAGCCTTATACTCTTTGAAATAATAGTTTCTGTTGTCAACGCTCTGCTTTACGTTTATACCGTCACTGCGCAGATCAATGCAGAATTCATCAAGCTCAAGCTTAAAGCCAAGTCCGGTGACCTTCATAAAGCTCTCTTTTAAGGTCCAGTAGCGGAAAAACAGATCGTTTCTGCTTGCGCTGTCGGGACAGGCAGAGATCGCCTCATATTCCTCATGGAAAAAGAAACGGGCGGCGATCTTCATGTCAATATCTGTTATCTGTTCAACGTCGCAGCCGACATCTGTATCCGCTACGGCACAGAATACCATATTGCCGGAATGGGAAAGATTGAACCGGATATTGCTGTTTTTAAGGCAGGGCTTCTGATTCTGAACATATATGATCTCTCTGTCGGAAACGCCCTCAAGAGTCAGCGCATAGTCAAGCAGGGCGCCAGCGCCGAGAGACAGGCGTTTATCCTTCGGGAATACCATTCGGTTGATCTTATCCCTGCGGTACTGAGGCATTCGGGCATACAAAGAAAAGAACAGCATACTGTTTTCAAGCTCGTCCGTGCAGGCTATGTAGGTCTTTAGCATATTGTTTTCTTCCTTCGGCTATTCTGATAAAGCAAAAAAGATGAACTGGTTCATCTTTTTTCAGGCTAAAATTTTGCCTGTTTTTTTTGGGGGACAATAGTAAGCAGCAAGCGCACTGCTGAGGAACATATCATTTTTATTGCGGATTCACAAGATAATAATTATCATCCAAGATCACAGGGTTTACTGTGTGACCTACTTCTATGAAAAAGTTGTTTTTCAAATCATCTTTATCCTTAAAAACACACTTTATACTATAGAGCGGTGGGGAAATTGCACATACGGATATTGCACCATATTTAATAGTGGTATCAATTATTTCGTAATGGTCACCATAAGTAGAATTAACGTATTCAACAGCGACATCTCTGAAAAGGGCTATCTTTTTGTTTTTATAAACAGCATCATCAACATAAAGACAAGTCACGAACAAGAACGGCAGTAATAACAAAATGCAAGAAACAACGATAACGGTTTTCTTGATCTTGTTTCCGACTTTTGATTTCATTGAGTTACCTCTCAAAACAGTCAAACACTAACATCGATTTCTAATTGCCATAATTATATCATCATTCTGATAAGTATGGCACAAATAGTAT
>CADBPE010000224.1 GCA_902796475.1 uncultured Ruminococcus sp. | reverse complement strand
TTTTGGCTTTTTGTGTGATCATTCAATTTCTATCAGTGTTGCGGAATACGGCGGAAGATTGCAGATCAGATCCTCACCGGCAAGCGTGAAAAGCTCATGCGGCTGTGCGATGCTGCCGCCGTACTTAACATCCTCGGAACAAAGCAGTACCTGAGCATTCTTAACATCCTCAAGCTTGAGAGTATAGCCTGTCTGTACGGTGCTGCCAAAGTTGAACAGAGCAAGCAGCTTCTCTTTCTTGCTGCGGCGGATCACTGCATAAATGAGTCTTGACTCCTGATGGCAGTCTGCCCACTCAAAGCCGGATTCATCATAATCTTCCTCGTACATTGCAGGATGCGCAAGATAAGCATTGTTCAGGTCGATCATATAGTCATTGAAGGTCTTGTGCTTGAAGTCCTCAAGCAGGAAGAAATCAAGTTCTCTCTTTTCGTCCCATTCACGCAGCTGTCCAAGCTCGTTGCCCATGAAGTTGAGCTGCTTTCCGGGATGAGTAAGCATATACATATACAGAGCCTTTGCCTGACTCAGCTTCTCATACTGCGAACCGTACATCTTGTTTACGATGGTACCCTTGCAGTGAACTACCTCGTCATGTGAAAGCGGGAGAAGATACTGCTCGTCACGGAAATACATCATCGAGAATGTGAGCTTGTGATAGTTCTCAACACGCTTCTCAGGCGGCAGAGCAAAATAGCTGAGAGTATCGTTCATCCAGCCGAGATCCCATTTATAATCAAAACCAAGACCGCCCTTTTCGGCAGGAGCTGTAATGCCCTTATAGCTGGTGCTGTCCTCTGCGATCAGCATACAGCCGGGATTCATCGTCTTGAGCTTGCTGTTCATGTTCTTTACAAAATCGACCGCATTGCTGTTCACTCCGCGCCTTTCATCACCCTGCCAGAAGATGATACGGCTGATAGCATCCATTCTCAGACCATCAAAGTGGAACTCCTTGAGCCAGTAATTTGCCGAGGACTGCAGGAAACTCTTTACTTCTCCTCTGGAGTGCATGAAGTTGCAGCTTCCCCATTCACTTCTGCCCACATCGTTGCTGGGATATTCATACAGAGCAGAACCGTCATATCTTGAAAGACCGTAAGCATCCATTGCAAAATGTACGGGAACGAAATCCAGAATTGCGCCGATATTGTTCTTGTGAAGCATATCGATAAGCTTCATAAGCTGGTCGGGAGTACCGTATCTGCTTGTGGGCGCATAATAGCCGGTAGTCTGATATCCCCAGCTCTCGTCACTGGGATGCTCGCACAGCGGAAGGAACTCAACATAGTTGTAGCCGCTTTTGAGAAGATACGGGATAAGCACTTCACCAAGCTGCTCGTAATTGTACCAGCTGTCGGGCGCGCTGCCGGGCTTTTTGAAGGAACCTGCATGCAGTTCATAAATATTGAGCGGCTTTTTGAGCATATCGGAACGCTTCTTCATCCAGTCGGCATCGTTGAATTTATATGAACCGAGATCGAAGGTTATGGAACGGTGATCCGGACGGCGCTCCATTGAAAAGCCGTAGGGGTCGCAGTGATCGACCTGACCGTTATTGCCGCGGATACGGTACTCGTACTTCGTGCCTTCCGGAAGATCTTTAAGTGTAAGCTCGTAGAACTGACCGTTATAGACCTTCTCCATCGGAACGACTCTGTCCTCAAGAACAAGCTCTACTCCGGAAGCCTGAGGCGCAAAGGTGCGGAAGGTAGTCTCTTCCGGTGTGTAGTGAGCGCCAAGCCAGTTGTAAGCATCAAAGATCGCACCTGTGTAAAAGCCGTAGAAATCCATAATAGCTCCTCCTTTTTAGTCGGCGCCGGATTATTCGCCAAAAAGAGCAGTTGATGTTTGGTGATATTTACCAAAGAAATGCTGTTCTCTGTTGAAAACCAATTATCCGGCAATGATTTAATTGACATGTGTTTATTAATGTACTATAATAAATATACCACATTTTTCAGAAATTTCAATTTACACTTTTGTACAACCGTCAATTAATTGACACTATTCAAAAAATGGCAAGGGAGTTTTTATCATGGATATGAGAGCTTTGAAGACCCGGCGCAACATTCACAACGCATTTTTAGCGATACGCTCAAAAAAAAGCCTTGAAAAGATCACCGTAAAGGAGCTGTGCGACAAAGCGGAGATCAGCAAGGCCACCTTTTATTTACATTATAAGGATATTTATGACCTTTCCGATCAGCTGCAGATGGAGGTCGTAAACAACATCATAAGCTTCGGCAACGATCCCGAAGAGCTGATCCGTGACCCTTTGAGAGCTTCACACAGCGTGATAAACGGTTACATTTCAAACAAAGGGCTTGTTACGGTGCTGTTTTCCGGCTCACAGTTTTCACGTCTGCCGGAAAAGATCGAGGACAGTATAAAGCAGCTTCTTTTCAGTCAAAAGCCGGAACTGAAAGATGATGTTTTTACCAACGTGAAGATAACATATCAGCTCATGGGCAGCTTTTATGCGATTTTTGAATACGAAAAGAAATTCGGTGCCGAAAGTGTTATCGAAGCCGTTGACAAAATGTCTGCTCTTTTTTATTGACATAAAAAGCAAATCGGGGGACTTCCGCAAAAAGTCCTCCGATTTTGATTTATCCTGAATCCGTGAAACTAACAAATGAATAAACACAAAAGTTTCGGCGGCAAGCTGCCGCACCCTTGTTCGCAGCGCAGAGCCTGCGCTCCCGTATTCGCGTTCACAGATAAACGGACGGAAACGCAGCACCCTGCGCCCCAAAAATATCCCACAAAAAACAAAACACAAAAGTTTCGCTCAAGCCTTTTCAAAGGCTTGCAGGATCCAAGGACAGAGTCCTTGGTCGCTGCCCGCAGGCA
>CADBPE010000223.1 GCA_902796475.1 uncultured Ruminococcus sp. | reverse complement strand
TACCAATTCATTATTAGTTTTAACACATATATTATATAATATTTTTAGTTATAACGCAAGCAGGATTCTTGTTTAAATCCGGGGCAACCAAATTTTTTCGTATATAAACATTTATAAGAAGGGATCGTGTTTTTATTTGTTTCTATATTTCTGGATTTCTATAAGATGATAGCCGGCTGTGTTGCTGCAATGTATTTTGCGGTCACGCTTCTGTGTGTTATCCTTCATGCTACTAATACGTTAGATATGATGATGACTCAGGGGTTCCGGTTTCTCGCCGTGATCGTCTGTGCCGTTATAATGTCGGTGCTGCTGTTTGTTGAGATTCGCGGCAAAAAAGGTGTTGAGCTGATAAACTATCTTATCTCATGGCTGCCCTTAGGTTTATCTCTTACCGTTGATATTTTCGATCTCTATCTGCAAATACCTGGCTCAAAATATCTGCAGATCGGTCTCGCAGTAACGATCATTTACCAAATGGTGCGATTTGCGGTCGATTTTCGCAGGCAGTACCGTGAGTCTATCCATTACCAACAGGTGCAGAGAGAGTTATATGAGGCTAAGGTCAGCGTAATGGTCAGCCAGATAAGACCGCACTTTATGTATAATGCCCTCAGTTCCATTGCAATACTGTGCAAGCTTGACCCCGAAACTGCCTATAATGCTACGATAGCCTTTTCGGACTATCTGCGCGGCAATATGGATTCACTCAAACAGACGGTACCTGTACCGTTTAAAAAAGAGCTTGAACATTTGAAAAAATATCTGTACATAGAAAAACTCAGGTTTGCCGACAAGCTGAATGTTGAATATGATATACGTGATACGGATTTTGAAATACCCCTGCTTTCCGTTCAACCGCTGGTCGAAAACGCTGTCAAGCACGGCGTGGGCATGAAGGAGGATGGCGGCACTGTAAAGATCTCCACATGCAAAACTGAAACCACGCATGAGATCATTATTGAAGACGATGGCGTGGGCTTTGATGTAAACGAAAACAAAAACGACGGACGCTCTCATATCGGAATGGAAAACACAAAAAAGCGCCTGCACGATATGTGCGGCGGAGAGGTCATCATAACAAGCGAGGGCGGAAAGGGCACGATCGCAAAAATAATCATTCCTGAAAAGGAGGAAAACAAGAATGAGAATATTATGTGTTGACGATGAGCCTTTGATGCTCAAAATGCTTGAAATGGCAATAAAGGAAGCCCGATCTGATGCGGACATAACAGCCCACAGTAAACAGTCGGATCTTTTGGAGGATGCAAAAAATAACGGTTGTGATATTGCCTTTCTTGATATCCATATGCGTGGAATGAACGGCGTGGAGCTTGCAAAGGAGCTTAAAGCAGTCAATCCGAAAATGAACATAATCTTTGTTACAGGCTTTTCAGAGTACGCGGGTGATGCAATGAGCCTTCACGCCAGCGGCTATATCATGAAGCCCGTTACAAAGGAAAAAATCGAGCAGGAGCTTGCAGATCTGCGCTTTCCCATCGTTCCGAAAAGCAACGCACTTCTAAGAGTGCAGTGCTTCGGAAATTTTGATGTATTTTTGCCTGATGGCAGTCATATGCACTTTGAACGGCAGCGTTCAAAGGAGGTTTTTGCTTATTTGGTACACCGTCAGGGCAGCTCTTGCACTACACGAGAGATAGCAGCGGCGCTTTTTGAGGATGAGCCGTTTGACAAAAAACAACATGATCATATCCAGCAGCTTATCTATGCTATGATAAAAAAATTGAAGGCAGCCGGTGCTGAAAAGGCTGTTATTCGCAGCTACAACGCCCTTGCTGTTGATCCGGAGGTGCTTGACTGCGACTATTACCGCTTCAAGGAGCTTGACGCCGGTGCTGTCAATTCCTACCAGAATGAGTATATGAGTCAGTATTACTGGGCAGACTTTTTGTATGACGAGGATCTGTACTGATGAAAAACGCTCCCACAGAGGGGAGCGTTTTTTTATCGCTGTTCATTTTTTCTGATACGTTATCCTGTCATACACTGTACACTCTGAGAACTCTTGTCCAATACAATAACCCGTCGCACTCTACCATGTCCTCATCAACTCCGAAAATGAAGCTGCAGAAATCATCGTCATAGGAAACATATGTGAAAAGCGTTATGTCGATCACCTTAACTTCTTTATCATCCAGCTTGATAGCCTTTATAGTGCCCTTACGGTCAAAACCGGCATAGGTATAGTCGGGATTGAAGTACTTATCGAGGCTTTCATTTCTTGTCTTGCTTATGCTGATCTTATCGCTTACTAACACATAGCTGTGAGCTCCTGCGCAAGAGGAAGTGCTTCGTTGTATGCCTCACGAGCGAACATCTTATCAAGGGCAGATTTTGTATAAAGCGCCTTGTACATATCAACATACACTGGGTCAACGCCGTCCATTGATTTGCGGATGTTGTAAACATAATCGGTAACATCATCATATCTGAGCGTATCGGTGATAACAGCAAGACGCATGATCCGCTGGATCTTGTTGGTGTTGGGCTGGCTCTCAGCTGCCTTTACATCCTTGACAAGCTTTGCTATTTTCGGGCTGAGCCCCTTGAAGTCGGCTCTGAGTTCTGACATATCGGCTGTGTTCTCGATCTTTTCGGTCATCCACTGTGTATTCTTGTTGATATTCTTTTCAAGCTCGCTGAGCTTGCTGTCGAGCTTATCGAGCTTTCCGTCGATCTGGTTGAGCTTATTGCTGATATCCTCCATAGGATCGGGAGCGTCAACGCCTGTGTGGAAAAGCGACTGGAAGGGGGCAAGTATGATCTTTCCTCCGGGGATAAGATCTGCGACTGTTTCAAACACTGCATCTACCGTTTCAATTCCTGCTGATCTCATTGCTATTTTGAAATCATCCGACAGCTCTACTGCGCTGACACTTGTCATTGACATTGCGCTTACTGAGCATACGGTTACTGCTGAGAGGATGATTGCGATGAGCCTTCTTTTGATAGCGGTTGTCTTTTTCATGGTGATTCTCCTTCCGGGTTCTGTTTTGTTTTTGTTGTCTTTATTATACCTGACTGATGTTGACAGCTTGTTTACAGATCCGAGGCTTTTTGAATTTTTTTTATTTC
>CADBPE010000222.1 GCA_902796475.1 uncultured Ruminococcus sp. | reverse complement strand
CAGTCCGGTGGACTGTTTTTTGAGAGGGGACGCCCTGCGCAAGAGGGCGTCCCCTACTAACGGTTCGATAAAAGCAACCCGCCGCCGGCGCAGAGCCTGCGGCGGCAAGCTGCCGCACCCAATTTCGCGTTCACAGATAAACAGGCGGAAATGTAATTGCCCGCGCTGCCCGAAAACCGTGTTTATTCCTTTGTTAGTTTCACGGATCCGGTCAGAATTAACTCCCCTGATACTTTACCATATAAACATTGAAATCCGAACAGTTATATGCTAAAATAGAAAAAGTGTGATTCTCTACGAAAGGAAGCCGATATTTAATGACGAATGGTGCCGGAGCTTCATATAAAAATAAAATAATAACAGTATTCGTATTTATCTGCTCCGTGATTGTTATTGCCGCAGGCTGTCTGCTGATATTCATGCTGCCTTCAAAAAAGGATATGTCGGCAAATGATACTGACGGATCACAGACCTCTTCGGACAGCTCCAAAAAGCTCCCCAGTGAACAGGAACAGTTCCTCGATGATCTGCTCGGCGATATATCGATCAGCCTTACCTTCGGCAAGTCTACAGAAAAGCTGGACTTCAACAGCATCAGGGACTGGATCTCGGTCGAAAGCGCCGGCAGCGGATTCAAATGCGCAGTGAACGACGCCGAGCTTTATGATTACACTAAGGGACTTGCAAATAAATACAATACCTTTGTGAACCGCATTACATTCACCAACGTATACGGAGAAGATGTCACGCTGGATAATATGGGCACCGGCTGGGTCTTTGACAGCGATTATGCCGCCGAAATGATAAGGCAGTACATTACCACAGGTGAATCGGTGAGCCTTGACCTCACCAACAGAAGCAGGGAAAGCAATAAATGGTGGCTTCGTGTGTGCGCCGACTACAACGCAATTCAGCTTAAAGGTGACTGCTATGCCGAGGTAAGCATTTCTAAGCAATATGTATGGATACACAAAAACGGAAAGGTCATTCTTGAATCGCCTGTTGTTACCGGAAATGCAAATGAAGGACACGACACTCCCAAGGGCGCTTTTATTATATATGAAAAGAAGTCGCCCGCAACACTTTACGGCCCCGGATATATTACCGAGGTCTCCTACTGGATGGCTTTCTTTGATGATATCGGGTTCCATGATGCGACATGGCAGGAAAGTTTCGGCGGAGATACCTATCTGTATAACGGTTCTCACGGCTGTGTGAATATCCCTCTTTCATTTGCAGAAAAGCTTTACGATGTTGTCTACAAAAATATGCCCGTTTACGTTTACTGAACCCTTGCGGAGCCGCAAAAAAATAACGCTCCGCTTTATGGCGGTCAGGTGACTTTTTGTCAAAGTCATCCCGGCCGCCACTTTTTTTAACATAAAATGTATATCCGGATAGGTTGAGATGTTTATTTATTTGTGTTAAAATATTGTCATTGAAAGGAAGTGACTGACCTTGAACGAAGCACTAAGACAGGCAAGAATAAGAAAAAAATTGACTCAGGAAGCTTTAGCCGAAATGCTCGATGTTTCAAGACAGACGGTGGCAAAATGGGAAAACGGCGAAAGCATGCCCGATATTATGCGATGTACACAGCTCGCGGATATCTTCGATGTGGAAATGGACGATATCGCCGCCATGTTTATACCTGAAAAATCGGCAGGCTTCAGAGGTCCTAAAGGAAAATATATCTTCGGCAGATGTGTGATAAACAACGGAAGGATCGTTATACCGGAGGACGCTTTGCAGATATTCGGTCTGAATGACGGTGATGAACTTCTTCTGATGGGTGATATAAAACAAGGTATGGCGCTTATTCCTGTCAAAGAAGTGAACGATTTTGTTTCACAGTTTGACAATGCGCCCGTTCTGGAGGTAAAGGATAATGAATAAGGCAATTGAGCTTAAAGGTCTGACAAAAAAATTCGGCAATAAAACCGCTGTGGATCACATCGACCTTGATGTGAACGAGGGAGAAATATTCGGTCTGCTGGGCGTGAACGGCGCAGGAAAAACGACCACCATACGCATGCTTACCGGACTTTCTCTGCCGACAGAGGGCAATGCAAAGGTACTTGGGCTTGATCTTAAAAGCGAGCTTGATAAAATAAAAATGATGGTCAATGTTTCGACTCAGGAAACAGCCATTGCAGGAAATCTGACTGTTGAAGAAAACCTTAAATTCATCGCCGGCATTTACGGCGTGGAAGCGTCTCTTTTTGAGGAAAGACTTGAGGATATATATACCTCACTGGAGCTCGGAGAGGTCAGGGATCAGCGTTCAAAGACACTTTCCGGCGGCTGGCAAAGACGTCTGAGCATTGCTATGGCGCTTATTACAGGTCCGAAGCTAATATTCCTGGACGAGCCTACATTAGGTCTTGACGTTCTGGCAAGACGCGAGCTGTGGAGATTTGTTAAGAAGCTCAAAGGCAAGGTAACGATCGTGCTTACAACGCATTATCTTGACGAGGCAGAAGCTCTGTGCGACACCATAGCCGTAATGGCAAAGGGACATGTGCTTGCCGTAGGTACAGCCGACGAGCTGAAAAGATCCGTGAACAAAGGAACACTTGAGGACGCATTCGTTGAAATTGTCGGAGGAGAAAAGAAATGAGAGCGCTTGTATTTACTTCAAGGAACATAAAGGAACTGTTGAGGAATCCGCTGAGCTATATATTCTGCTTAGGACTTCCGCTTGTGATGCTCATAGTAATGACGCTGATAAACGCATCTATCCCAAAGCCTGAAATATCCGCAGAAGCAGAAGCGTTTATTGATACCTCGGCAATTAAGGCAACGACCGTTTTCAATATTGACAAGCTCACTCCTGGCATTGCGGTTTTCGGTATGACCTTCATCATGCTTTTCTGCTGCATAAGCGTGTCTTCTGACCGTTCAAGCTCTTTTCTCACAAGGCTTTACGCTTCGCCCATGAAAAGCACTGATTTTATTGTCGGCTACACTCTGCCCTTTGCGATAATTGCCGCAGGTCAGTTTATCATAACCTACATTGCCGGCGAGATCATTTCCCTGATCGTCAACGGTGAGAGCCTGAATATCGGTTATATGCTGCTTGGGCTGCCGCTTGCCGTTCCGTCGATGATACTGTTTATCGGTATCGGTATCTTCTTCGGCACACTGCTTAATGACAAGGCTGCGCCCGGTATATGCTCCGTATTTATCACCGCTGCGGCTATTCTCGGCGGCATCTGGATGGACATTGAAGCTATGGGCGATGCTTGGGTGACAATTTGCAGCTGCCTGCCCTTCTATCACAGCGTAAAATATGCCCGCTGCATTCTCGCCGGCGATTTCGGCGGAATGGTACTCCCGCTGACCGTAACAGCGATCTTTGCACTGGTGATATTTGCGGCCTCTGCCCTGCTTTTTGCTCACAAATCAAAGGCTGACAAATAAAGCGGAGATTTCGCTGCCTGCGGAGATTTCGCTACCTGCGGAGATTTCGCGCTCTGCGGAGCGCGACCAGGGCGCTGCCCTGGACCTGCAAGCCTTTGGAAAGGCTTGAGCGAAACTTTTGTGTTATCGTTTTTGGGTTGATATTTTGGAGAGCAGCAGCTTGCCGCCGCGGGCTACACGTTTCCACTTGTTTATCTATGAACGCGAAATCGGGAGCGGCAGCTTGCCGCCGCGGGCTCTGTGCCGGCAGCTTGCCGCCGTGGGCTCTGCGCCGGTATAAACGGTTTATCAAAAGGCTATGGATCAATTTTAATTACTGCTTGAAATCATCACCAAAACCTGATAAAATATTAAAGCCGGTTCTCATAAACAATGCCGGCAGACAATAAAGGGCGGGTGACCTTAAATAGATACGAATTTCTGGCAGGAAGTCAGCAATGCGGTGATAAAAATAGACTCCTATAAGGCTGTCATGTGTGTGTTGGCCATAATTATTATGGTGATACTGCTTATCTCTCTGAAAATATTCTTCAAGCGCTTCAAAAAACACTTCAACATTGCCGACGATATCAAAAAGTACAATATCTACCTTACGACTTACCGTATCGTAAGGGCAATGATAGTTATTTCGTGTATTATGGCGCTGCTTGCAATAAACGGCATAAATATTTCCGGCATTGCTGCGGCTATCGGTATTATGGCTACGGCTGTGGCTTTCGCAGTCAAGGATTCCCTTCAGGATATTTTCGCCGGCTTTACCATAATGACAGACAAGTATTTTTCTGTCGGTGATGCGGTCGAGTTCGACGGCAAGGACGGTATCGTGGTATCCTTCTCCATAAGAACAACAAAGATAGAATTTCTTGATGACCGTTCTGTCATGTCGGTAGCGAACAGGCATATCACAAAGATCAAAAAGCTGACTCACATGGTAGACATAGACCTTCCGCTTTCTTATGAGGATAACCGAGCCGATGTTTACAGGGTGCTTTTGAGTATATGCAATAATATCAGGAAGATCAGCGGCATTGAAAAATGTGAGCTGAAAGGTACTCAAAACTTTGAAGAAAGCGCCGTTATCTATAAGATAAGATTTTTTTGCGAACCGAATGATCGTCCGGACATACGCCGTGAGGTAATGAAAACCATTCAGGACGGACTTGCCGAGGGCGGCATTAAGATCCCATACCGTCAGATCGACATACACAACAAATAAATCAAGGCTGCCGCAGGAGCATTTGCGGCAGCCTTTTCATTTATATTATGCTCAGGTCTTGAATGTGACTTTACTTCTGTATCTCAAAATACATTTTGCCCGTGTCATCGGCTATGAATTTCAGAGTCTTTACATATTTGTTGTAAAAATTATCCATCTCGTTCTGCTCGGCAGGGATCTTCGCTTCATTGTAAAGCGCTGCGACAAGTTCCTTTCCGTTGTAGCTCAACAAATTTGGCAGATATTTCTTCATCAGGTAACACAGTACGAATTTCTTGAAATCATCTATCTTGCCGGTGCCGAAATCGTCTATCGCACAGAAAAATATCTCGTGACCCGCCAGTGTGCGCTTTATCGCTTCGCTCACCTTCTCGTATTCAAACATCATAAGAAAATGCGCATTAGGAAGTGATGAGATAAGTCCCCAGTAGTCCGAGTCGCTGGAGAAAAGCAGAAATGACGAGACCTTGTTCTGATAATGCTCCATACAGACGGTAGCAGTCATTTTTATATCTACCAGACTTTTCTGCTCCTTTACACGCTCGACCATAATATGCTCGATAGGAATAGGCACAAATTTGTCAAGCATATCCCAGCCGGGGCTTGTATGGATATCATCAAAAAGAATAAGCTTGTGTACCTTTGAAATTTCGTTGCGGTTCAGACTTAAAATAACACTGCAAAGCTTGTAAGGATTGGAATTTTCGCAGTCAACCACTATCTCAACACTGTCAGTTTCATTGATAAACTGGTATATCCGTTCCTTTATGTCTTCATCAGCTACTCGATAATTTGATTTCGTAAGATACTCATCGCCATGCTGTCGGTAAATAACGGCGAAAAACTTTGAATCGTTGAATAACATTCCGCCGCAGTCGTAGGGCTGCCAGTGAATATATTGCTGGAACGGATAAAATTCCCTGTTAGCCATATACTTTGCAAATTCAGCTTTTATGATCTTATCCTGTGTAAATTTCGGGATAATGAAAAGATCCTTGATATAATCCCAGTTCACATATTCGGGGAAAAGTCCCTTGCAGCGATTTATATTGTCGCTGATATATTTATTTATGCTCTCCATATACTTCGCCGATGAACCGTTGGCTTTTATTATCCTTATGCCCCATTCTTCAAGCTGCATGATGTTGTTCTTATCGAACCAGGGCAGCTTGTCGATATTGGTGAGATTTGACTTCATTTCAATATCCGTCTTTTTAAAATTAAGCATCAGCTGTGTTCTCAGCTTGCACAAATATCTGATGATCCTGCTTGGCTGATCCTCCTTCAGCTTTGCTATCAGTTCGGGCTCCTCTTCCCCTATCTGTCCCACGATATCAATTCTGATACCGATGAGGTATGCAATGGTGGTCACAATATGTTTGGTATATGCCATCTTTTTTCCTCCTTTGTCTGTTTAGTAAAAAATTTTGTCATACAGAAATGATCGTTCAGAAATTGTTTCGGATCAGTGTCCTTTAAGAAATTCTCTGCCGGCTTCGGTTATGCCTGTGGCGGTAAATTCAAGCAATTCGCTGCAGCCGAATTTTGAAGCAGCCTTTACAAGACCGTTCCTGCGCAGAAGTTCAAGAGCCTTGCCTATATCCTTTACCGGAAATTTCTTGCATCCGGGCGCAGCCATAACTTCATTGAAGCTGACGCTCTTTTTGCTTTTCAAAGCTTCATTCAAAAACAGCATAATGCTTACAGGACATGGATCGTGCAGCTGCATAATTATCACCTCTCTTTTTTGTTGTCGTTATAGTCGTAGAATATTTCATCGAGCAGCGCATAAAGCTTTTTCTTGTCGCCGAATGCCGCTTTTATAAAGGTGCCGACATTTTTGAATAAAAGTTTAAAGTACAGCAGATCGCCCATATCGTCAAATTTTCTTGTGGAATTGATAAGATAATTGTTGCGCAGAACGGTATATTTTTTTCCGCGTGATTCGCCTAAACGCTTTAGCTTTCCTGCGGTGGCAATATCCTCCATAGCCTTGGCTCTGGAAAAACCGCCTATTTCAATAAAGGTCTTTTTCTCAGCCCAGAAAATGCCGCAGTAACGTCCTGAAATTTTAAATCCCGCCTTGCAAAGAACATCGTTGAAAAACAGCGGGAAGGAATTCCTGTCAAAGCGCATCGGCGCGCCTCCGCCTATAAACAGTCCTGTCGCCATAAGATAAGCTATTTCCTTCAATGTACCCTTGGTCATGCGGTTGTCACAGTCGATAGTTACCACAACTTCGCCGTTGGCTGCCATAATTCCGGTGTTTCTCACACTGCCGATGCATCTTTCATCATTATAAAGGACCCTTGCGCCGCTGCGCTCTGCAAGCTCGGCGGTTTTATCGGTACAGCGGTTACAGACCACGATTATCTCGACCTTGCCCCCGTAATACTGCGCAGATCTCTTTACTGAATTTATACACCGCACAACATAATCTTCTTCATTATGCGCCGGAATAACGACAGTAAATGAACACCCCTTCATTACCTACGCCTCCTAAAAAATAAAAAATCATACACAACGATCATCTCTGTAACTGTATTATAACTCATTTTTTTCTTTCATACAATATTAAAATGTGTTATTTTTGCAAACGATATATAAAACACGCAAAGCCTGCTGCGGAGCGGCTCCGGCTGCAAATACAGTTATACGCACCTTGATTTTATGCTGTCCATGAAATTCATGAGCCCTTCGGGATATTCCGACGCATCGGGAAGATTCGTAAAGCCAAGCTCGATAGTTTTGTTTGCGCCGTGATAATCGCTGCCGGCAGTAATGTAAAGATCGTATTTTTTGGCAAGCGTCAGCATTTCACTGATAAGTCCGGGCGTGAACGTGGAATAGTAGGCTTCAACGCCCTGCAATCCCATCTCCATAAGACGTTTCATACGTTCCTCCATTTTGCCGCCGGTAATGCGCTGTCCTCCGCTGCCGAAAAACGGATGAGCCAGGATCGGTATTCCTCCAGATGCAAGCACCGCATTTATTGCCTCGGCAGGAGAAATGTAATGTCCCTTGAATTTGATCTTTTCGATGTACTCGGAAATAGCCGTATTTCTGTCAGGAGAATAACCGTATTTAACCATCAGATTGCCTATGTGCGGCTTGCCGGGATTATCAAGCTTTCTCAGAAGCTCCACCTCCTCCGCAGGAAATGTGATGCCGAAATCTTTTTCAAGACAGCTCAGCCTTCCTTCAAGCCTTTCCATGCGCAGCCCGTGTACCTTCTGCACCATCTCCCTTATGCCCGGTCTTTCGGGATCGTAGCCGTAGCCTAAAATATGATACCTTCCCTCAGTGTCACGGCATGAAATCTCTACGCCGGAAACAAACACCGGATCACCGCTGCCAAGCTCTGCGGGCATTTGCTCAGCAGCCTTGATGTTGTCGTGATCGGTAACGGAAAACAGTCCTATTCCCTTATCCCTGACTTTGGAAAGCAGCTCAGGCAGCGTATCGGTACCGTCAGATGCCGTTGTATGTATATGCAGATCGATCTTTTCGGGATAGCCAAACATAGTCATTCTCCTTTCGGGAACTATATAGTTTTTTTCAGTCTGAGAATATTTTTGCCGTTCACATACTCATATTTTACATCGTCCATAGTCTTTTTGACCATGAAGATACCCAACCCGCCTATCGGACGTTCCTCTGCGGAAAGCGTAATATCAGGCTCCTTCGCCTTGAGCGGGTCGTAAGGCTTCCCGTTGTCGATAAATGTTATCGTGACGGTCACAGGCTTTTCCGAGACCTCCACACGCACACTGGCTCTGCCTTTGTCGGGCATATAGGCATAGTTTGCGATATTTGTGAAAATTTCCTCCGCAGCAATAGATATCTGCATTCTTTCTTTAGGCAGACATCCGGTATTTTCAAGATGTTTCCCGATAAAGCCGAGCACCTCAGAAAGCTTTTCATTATCAGCCTCCACCTCTATCTCGTCACACGAGAAAAGCAGAGTGTCATATTTTTCAAGCAGTTCAATAAGCCTGCCGGTACGGTACTCAAACTCCCGCTTTCCCTTTTCCGTCTGACCGGCGTTTCTTCTTATGGCGCGGCGTATAAGTCTGGTATAGCCTATTATCCTTGCCTTGTCCTCAACCTCCTGCAGCTTGCTTTCTATGTCGGTGTCAAGGTATTTTTTCATCATCTTTTTCCAGAAGGTAACGGATGTATCAAAGTCAAAGCCCTGGAAACGCTTTACATTATCGTGATCCAGCTCGTGGAAGCCTATGAAGGCGTTGAACATTGAAGCCAGCTCGAATATCGGGTTGCCTACCGCAAGCGTGTCCATATCTATCAGCAGCACCTCATCATCCTGAAGCTCCAGATTTTTGGTATGATAGTCTCCGTGGATCATGTGATCGTCCTGCGGTATTTCCTCAACGAGAGACACTAACTTTTTGCCCGCCTGCTCCGGAAGATGCTCCTGCATGAATTTCGCCCATGAAAGCACTGTTTCCTTCATATCGGGCAGCTTGCCCTTCGGGACCTCTGTGCTGTGTATCCTTTTCAGCATGGCAACGTATTCGTCAACGCACCAGTCCATTTTTTCAGGCTCCTGAGCGAGTATCTCCGAAAACGAGCGGGCGTTGAGCAGCTCGAAGACAGAGCCGTAGCTGCTGCCCACCTTTACAACATCGTATGATATTGCCGTAGGTATCCCAAGAATGAGAGCTATCCTTGCCACCTCACGCTCGTGCTGTATATCCTTAAGAGCATTTGCGTCATTGTAGACCTTTACCACAGTATCACGGTCGATACGATAGATGATTCCGTTGGAGCCTCTGCCTATCTCTTCGCAGCCCTCGACAGATACGACACGATAAGCCTTTTCTACCGGCATCATCTCGGTAAAGCCGGTCATGTCAAGCACCTCGTACACATCCGGCGACACGTTTATAAAGCGCAGCTCGGATTCCTTCTTCTTTAGCCTGAGTATCACTCTCAGACCGGCGCTGGAAATATATTGCAGCTTCTCCGCATCAAGCACGATGGGCATACTGCCGTGATCCTCCGCCAAGGAGAGCATTTCCTTTTCGATCTCCGCTGCGTTCGCCGAATCAATCCTGCCTCTCAGCACGATGAAAAGCTCTCCGTTTATTACTTTGCCGGTCATGTTATCACCCTTTTTCAAATTTTTCCTGCTTATTATCGGGCGCAGTACCCTTGTATTCAACACAGACCATTGTAAGGTCGTCAAACTGCTCGGCGTCCTTAACAAAGCCGTCAACATCCTTGCGCACACCCGCGATTATTTCACGGGGCGTATCATCGCGGCGGCTGTTGACCGAAGCCGTCAGCCTGTCAACACCGAAAAGATCGTTTCCGGCATCGGTCGCTTCGGTAACTCCGTCCGTATAAAGAAATATCTTCGAGCCGGGCTTCATCGTCAGCTCGTACTCCTTGTATTTAACGCCGCTCATACCGCCCATAATAAAGCCGTGTTTATCCTTATACAGCGTGAAAGGCTCTCCGGGCTGCATTATTATTGGGTATTCGTGTCCGGCATTGGCAGCCGTAAGCCTGCCTGTCGATATTTCAAGTATGCCCAGCCACACCGTTACGAACATATCCTCACGGTTGTTCTCGCATATTGTCCTGTTTGCGTTTTCAAGTATCTTCGCAGGCGGCAGTCCGGACTTTGCGTTATCGGAAATGACTATCTTTGAAGCCATCATAAACAGAGCAGCCGGTATTCCCTTGCCGGATACGTCCGCTATAACGATGCACAGACGGTCATCGTCTACCATGAAGAAATCGTAGAAGTCGCCGCCGACCTCTCTTGCCGGATCCATAGAGGCGAACACGTCAAATTCCGTCCTTTCCGGGAAAAGCGGGAATTTATTCGGCAGCATATCCGACTGTATGCTTGATGCAAGTGAAAGCTCGGTGCTTATGCGCTCCTTTTCGGCGGTTATTTTTTTCATATCCTCAATGGAGCTGCATATTTGAAGTTCCATGCTGTCTATCGAACCGGCAAGAATACCCATCTCGTCCTTTACCTTTATGCTTTCGGTCAGCTTCATGCGCGGCGGTCTGTTTTCCTCGGCAAAGCGTTCCGCCTCCTTGGTGATCCTGCGGACAGGCCGCAGAAGCATAAAGTGCAGCAGCATGCCCTGAGCGATCATAACATAGACCGCAAGCACTACAAAGATGGATATTACTGAACGGACATATTCCTCCGACATTCTGTATATCTCGTCAAGCTGGCGCTGAACACAAAGTATTGCCACAGGCTCGTCTGTACTGCTGCTCCTGACCGGTATCATTGCAGTGATATGCGGGTCGGTAGATATTTTTCCTTTTTCACGCACAACTACCTCCTTATCGGAGAGACCCTCCATTATACGGCGGTATTTTTCACGGTACTCGTCATTGGTGGTCTTGCGAACATATCCGCGCGGGTACCGCTCATAATCGTATTTCAGATTCTCTGAGCTGAACACAAAGGTAATGTGTTCGTAATCGCCGGTATCCGGCACGATGACATACACAAAGGTCATGTCGGAGCAATCGCATAATATGCCCATGTTTATCTTGATGTCCATATATTCCTGAGAATCATCGTCCATTTTCAGATAATCGTCTATTTTGTCGGAATCGAACATAAGCACACCCATATTTGCAGCGACAAAAGCGGCGTCAGAGTATTGATTCATCATGTTGGTGTAATAGCCGTGATAGCCCACAGTACATACTATGACCGAAAATATAGTTATAAGCAGTGTGGTGCCTGCAAGACTTTTTACCACGATGCTGTTATTAAGCTTTTTCAATTTTTTGAGCATTGATACCTCTTACCTTTTTATTTATATATAATTATTTTTCCGGTATTCCGGCATGCGCAGGATGACCGGTATCAATCAATTTCTATTATAAGATATTTTCGGCGTCTAATCAATACAATTTTTATGGCAGACCGTTTTTATGTTATTCTGACATATTTATCCAAAATGGTTAGTGACTTTTTATATCAGTTAATCTATAATTATATATTGGGAAAGGAGTGTTGTTTTATGGGCGCCGCCTCGTTTTGGGAGTTTCTGGAATACAGCTTTGTACAGATAATAATGCTCGCCGGCATTGCGCTTATAGTTTTTCTGAATAAAAAGCTGAAAACGCCCGCCATAACTGCCATTTATATTATAATCTGCCTGACAATGTGCATACTGGTCGTAAACTATATCTCACTATGGGCGGAAAAAGACGTTTCCAGAATAAACATACGATATTGGAGCTCGATAGCAAAATATGCGCTTAACCCGTTTATCGCGGGAATAGAGGTTTTTGCCCTGACAGAAAAACAGCACTTGAAAATACTCGCTCTGCTGCCCGCCTTCATCAATGCCGCTATAATAGTCGTGCTGCCGCTTATCTCACCGGTCAATATAATAATCATAAGCGAGCTAAATATTTATCATGCAACAGCATGGGTCTTTCTGCCCTACGGAGTAACGGCGTTCTATCTGGTGCTGCTCATCTTCTCCACAGTAAAGCATTTTCGCAGATATAAAGACAAAAATATAATTACAGTATATTTTATTGTTGCTGCAAGCCTGCTCACTATGTTTTTAGAATACGAGAATATCATTATAAACGTAACAGATATGATAACCATAACCGACATTTATCTGTATTATTACTACCTTCTGTCGGTCTATCAGAAGCGCCTGCATGAAACGGCGCAGCAAAGCAGGGACGAGCTTGAAAAAATAAAGCTCAAGCTTCTTCAGGAACAGATGTCTCCGCACTTTGTATATAATGCTCTGTCGATAATACAGTCGCTTGTATGGGAGGACAGCCGGAAGGCTTCTGATGTGATTGACGATTTTTCTTCCTACCTGAAATACAATGTAGACAGCCTGAGAGATACCGAAAACCTTATTCCCTTTGAACGTGAGCTGGAGCATATAAAGTCTATCCAGCGCATAGACGAGGCCGGAAAGGGCTGCAGCACCAACGTGATATTTGACATCCGTGAAAGCAGCTTCCGCATACCGCCGCTCACGGCAGAGCCGCTGTTTGAAAACGCTATAAAACACGGCATTTCAGGCATTAAGGACGGAAAAATATGTATATCGTCATATTCGGATGAGAATAACTATATTGTAGAGATCATCGACAACGGCAGAGGCTTTGCCTCCAAGGAAAAAAGCGAAGGCGTGGGCATCGATAATATCCGCACCCGGCTTGAACTGCTCTGCGGCGGCAGACTGAGCATCGAAAGCAGTTCAAAGGGCACAAAGGCAGTAATATACATTCCCAAAAACTATAAGAAGTCAGAGAGGATGAACACAAGTGAAGGTCATAGTCTGCGATGATTATCCGCTAATCGTAAAGCATCTGATACGCACAATAAATCAGGTCGCGCCGAATGCAGAATGTATCGGCTTCAGCGACCCGAGGGACGTGCTTTCCTATATTGAAACCGGAACATCGGATGTGGCTGTGTTGGATATTGAAATGCCCTACATTGACGGGCTTACTCTTGCAAAAAGGATACTTGAAAAAAGTCCGAAAACCAATATCATCTTTGTCACCGGTCATCCTCAGTATTCGCTTGAGGCGCATCAGCTTTATTCAAGCTCGTTTATAGTAAAGCCCGTAACTGCCGATGCCATGAAACAGGCTTTTGAGCATCTGAGGAACCCGGTCTCCGATCTGAACGAGAGTGACATAAAGAAATTTTACAGCGGTAAGATCGGGCTTGGTTCAAACATTCGCAGGCTGAGAATAAGAAAAGGCATGACTGTCCCGCAGCTTGCCGAGCTGCTGAACGTATCCGCTCAGACGGTTTACCGCTGGGAGAACAACGAACGCATGCCGGATATAGTAAAATTTCTTATGATAAGCGATATTTTTGGCATTGACGCAAAGGAGCTTCTCAAATAACAGTTAAGGCAAGCCGCCTATCCGGTTTTGGGAGAGAAACACATTTACCTGAAAATTCTGCTCCTGAGATTGACAACAATAAATAATGATCGTATAATTATTCATAAAAAGAGAATGCCGGCTCTCTCCGGCGTGAAAGGAAGATGAAAATTGCAGTTTCCAAATGCATATAAGGGCATAAAAAAGATCTTTGTCGGTGAGATACTTGTGCTTATCGCTCAGGTCATTCTTGTGCCAATATATATCATAGCTTTGTTAGGTATAAACGGCGATGAGCTTACCGAGATTCTTGAAACCACAGCACCGCAATATCTTATCGTGCTGATCCTGCTGGCAATCGGCGCCGGAGTTTTTGCACTTATCAGCTACATCTTAGTAATAATCGGTGTAGTCAAGGCTACCAAGGACGAAAACTCATTCAAAATTTCTTTGCTGGGACTCTTCGTTGGAATTGCCGCCAGTATTATCTCTGCTATCTTTACAGGCAACAGCATGGTTTCGGCAGTATGCTCCACTGTTTCCGAGTTAGCCTCTCTTGCGTCTACGTTCTTTATCATACAGGGGATCCGCAGCATTGCCATCAAGCTTGAGGACGATATTATGGAAATGAAGGGCATCACTATCTTCAAAATATTTTTCTTTATACTGCTTTTATCAGCCTCTACACATTTTGTTTCCAAAGCCTTCAACAATTCTTTCGGAGATGTCGTTAATCTCATACTTATCATTGCAGGCGGTATATTGACTGTCGTTCAGTATATCTTATACATTTCCTACCTGAATAAAGCAAAGAAAATGCTCGAAGCGTGATCCGCCTGCGCAGCCGGTGAAGGCTGCCGAAAAATCTGCCGCAAAGCCGATATTTGCGGCAGATTTTTTATAGATTTATTGCCGCTGCGCCTAATACTATTATCAATTTAAAATATAGATATATTT
>CADBPE010000221.1 GCA_902796475.1 uncultured Ruminococcus sp. | reverse complement strand
TTGTAATGCTCCGTCAGCTCAATGCTGACGAAAAGGTGAAGCAGGAAGCCTACTATCGTGAAAAGAGACTCCACGATTAAGCGTACGCATTAAATAACGCAAAACGAGAAGGCAAAGCCAATATGGTAAAACGTCTGTTTGAGCTTGGAAATACCGTAAAACAGATCGCAGCAATGTTCAAGATTCCGGAAACGAAGGTTGAAGAGTATCTTGCTATGAAGACGTAACTCTGTATAATAATTATCCCGCAAGGACAAGGACCGTTTAGGCTCTTGTACCTTGCGGGATTTGTTTTGCAAAAAAGCGGAACCAGTTCCTATATCGTTAATTGATATAATAAATTTACCAGACTTTTTCAAGCTCCATCTGAGGATGGAAACTCAAATTTTCAGGACAAGGATGCTCCAAAAAGCGGACAGAGCAGTTACAAAATCGTGATGAACAACAACATTTATTATTTCCTTCTGAATTCTACATATAAAAATAGTCCTCGTCAGATAAACGAGGACTAAATGGGAGAGGGTGGATTCGAACCACCGAAGTCGTCGACAACAGATTTACAGTCTGCCCCATTTGGCCGCTCTGGAACTCTCCCGTATATGAAGCCTGCGATGACACAGGCTTGTTTATGAAGCTGGTGGACGGACTTGAACCCCCGACCTGCTGATTACAAATCAGCTGCTCTACCAACTGAGCTACACCAGCTTATTTTTTGTCGCTTGGCTTATCTCCTTGCGACTTGTATATAATATCATGATACAAACATTTTGTCAAGAGTTTTTTGAAAATTATTATAAAAAGTTATTGCCGCTTTATTATCTCTCTGTTTTTTTCTCATCAAAAATGCGCACACGCAGCATTGAGCCGGATCTCAAACATACAATTTCCGCCGCTGAAAACTGCTTCAATTTACATCTGCGAAAATCAGGCTATGATCTGACGTCCGCTTCGTCCAAGCTTGAGCAGCATGAACGAAGCTTTTTTCGTGTCATTTATTTTTGCGCAGGAGCATATAATCCATCAGTACCAGGATGTGCCGTCGTCATAGCCAAGGTCACGGATAAAGGTGCAGGCTGCGGGAAGGACCGGAAACCTGAATCCGGAAGGCATTACTCTTACGGTCGGCACTCCTGTATCGCCTCCCGGCGTGAAGGTGTAAAAGGGTGCGCCCTGTTCTCTGTAAAATTCCGATGATGCGTTTTTTCCGTTTTTCATTGCTGTCACCTCAGATCTTTTTGTAAGGCAGCGCCTTACTCAAATAGTATATGTACACTTCAGACTCACTTATTCTGCGGTGCAGCATTATTGTAGGAAGATATATTTCTTTAAAAAGGAGAGAATAACCTTTGTTTATTTTGTCCCTGAGAAAGAAACAAATTCTCAGACGTTTCTTTATAATATTTGCATTTGCGGCTGTTTCGGCTGTGATAATATCGGCTGCATACTGCTTCGCGCAGGAAAAGAAAAAATACCGCGAATTTGACGGCAAAAAGCTGTGTCTTGAAATAAACAATATACAGGACGCCAAAGATACCGCCGCATTTTTCGGAGCGGATACGAGCAGCGCATCAGTAAGCTGCGAAAGTGTGCGCATACCGCTTAACTTTAATGATATTTATATAAGATATAATGAAATGCAGAAGGATCTCGGCAGTGATCTGGAAAACTTCAAAGGAAGATCCTGCCTTAAATACAGCATTAAACCTGCGGAAAACGGTGACGCCGGAGTGACGTATACCCTGCTGGTATGTGACGGCAGACTTATCGGCGGCGACATAAGCGAAAATGACTTTGACGGAAGCATAAGAGGACTTTACAGAAAAGACAACAAGTGAATAAACTTCTTCTTAGCTGTCACAATAGTATCCCTTATAACATTATAGTCATCTTGACAAGAAATTATCAAAGTGATAAACTATCTGATAGCACAATAAAACTACTATTTTGCAAATTAATGTTATTATAGTATTATTTATAATCAGTATAATGCTATGATACAAAAAAGCTGATCGTCCAAAACAAAAAAAGGAGACAAAAAAATGCTGCTTGACAGGTACTTACCAAGGATCGAATTCGATTCATACGATGATTTCAAGAAGAACTACACAGTAAATGTCCCCGAGAACTTCAATTTCGGTTTTGATATCGTTGACGAATGGGCAAAGCAGGACGAAACTAAAAAAGCTCTCGTCTGGTGCGACGACCACAATGAAGAGAAAATTTTTACATTCAAGGACATAAGTCTTTTGTCAAACCGCGCCGCCAATTATTTCAGATCCATCGGCATCCGCAAGGGCGACGTTGTTATGATGATCCTCCGCAGGAGATGGGAATACTGGATATGCGCTGTGGGACTTCATAAGCTTGGCGCAACCATCATTCCCAGTACGCTGCAGCTTACCAAAAAGGATATCATTTACCGTGGCAATGCCGCAAAGGTAAAGTCTATCGTCTGCGTGAATGACGATTTTGTTATTGAGCAGGTCGAAAAAGCCATGCCTGAGATACCCACGCTTGAAACGAGAACAGTTGTAGGCGCTCCAAGAGAAGGCTGGCGTTTTCTTGAGGAAGAAATGAGCAGGCAGTCCGACTGTTTCGACAGACCCGAGGGAGAGGACGCCACAAAATGGAACGACATCATGCTTGTTTATTTCACATCCGGCACCGCGGGAATGCCCAAGATGATACAGCATAATTTTGCTCATCCGCTGGGACATATAGTTACCGCAAAGTATTGGCAGCGGGTGCAGGAGGACAAGCTGCACATGAGCGTAAGCGACTCAGGCTGGGCAAAGTTCGGCTGGGGCAAGATCTACGGTCAGTGGATATGCGGCGCTGTTGTTTTTGCTTACGATATGGATAAATTCATTCCCGCAAGGCTGCTGGAGAAGATGTCGAAATACAAGCTCACCACATTCTGCGCACCGCCTACCATGTACCGCTTTATGCTGCTTGAAGATGTGGCAGGCTATGACCTTTCCTCGATCAAACACTATGCGACCGCCGGCGAGCCGCTCAACGCAGAGGTAAACACAAAATGGCAGAAACTTACCGGACACAACATCTATCAGGGGTTCGGGCAGTCCGAAGGCTCTGTGCTGCTTGCCGATTTCCAGTGGGACGACATCAAGGTAGGTTCTTCCGGCAAGCCCTCGCCCATCTATGACATAAAGCTGCTTGACAATGACGGCAACGAGGTAGCCGACGGCGAAGAAGGCTCCATCTGCGTTATGGATGTAAAGAATCATCCTCCTGTGGGACTTTTCACGGGATATTACCATAATCCGGAAATGACTGAGGATAAGCTTGGCGGCGCATACTACAACACCTGCGACATGGCATGGCGCGACAGCGAAGGCTATTACTGGTTTGTGGGCAGAAATGACGACGTTATAAAATGCTCCGGCTACCGTATAGGACCCTTTGAGGTAGAGAGCGCTCTTATTGAGCATGACGCCGTTGTAGAGTGCGCTATCACCGGTGTGCCCGACCCTGTAAGAGGTCAGGTAGTAAAGGCGACCATCGTGCTGAAGAAGGGCTACTATCCTTCCGAAAAGCTCAAAAAGGAGCTTCAGGATCATGTAAAGAGGTCTACTGCGCCATACAAGTATCCGAGAGTGATCGAGTTCGTAAAGGAGCTGCCCAAGACATTCAGCGGCAAGATCAAGAGAGCCCAGATCCGTCACGAGGACGAAGACGCAGTAAGGGTAAGGGACACAAACACCTGATGATCCGTCAGTTTACATTAACATTTTATTCTTATCCGAAAAATCAAAAGAGCTGCTGCAAGATCATACTTTGCAGCAGCTCTTTTTTAACGTCACGGCCATATAAACGCACTTAAAATAAAACCCAGGACAACAAGCGCACAGGCTCCGCCCCACATTCCGCCTGCAATGCTCAGGCGCCTGCTGTTTCGTACTTCCCGTTCAATATCAAAATATTCCTCCGGTTCATCAGGGTTTATCAGCATCTCGCTCACGGAGTTCAGCGCGGGCGGCGTCATGGTTTTATAGCTTTTCGGTCTGACAATGTACTTTTCACCATTGTATATGTATTCAAAAATAGGACAGTATGTTTTGGAAAAAAATCCGTCATTGCGAGCCTTGCGGCTCATTACATCCAGACACTTCCCCTGTACCGAAAAAGTACATCTCTGTCTGCGGTGCATAATACCGGTAATTGAAAAAACCATGATCATCAAACCAGCGGCGCTCAAAAGCGCTGCCGCTGATGCGACCGGAAGCGCCCTGACAGAAATGGTATGGAATGGCCTCGGCATCGCAAAACGCAGTATCACGATCAAAGCAGCAAATGCCAGATCCGCCGCCAGGAATATTATAAAATGTTTCAGACGGTTTTTGGGCAGCGAAGCGCAAAAAACCGTGATCCCCGCTGCGGCTTGTATTATAAAAAACAATATTTCCCAGTATTCACCCGCCTTTAAGCAAAAGAAGGAAACTCCCGCAGTTACGGCAAGCCACAGCACAAAGCATATGACCGCGCCGGGCCCGGCGGGCTCGTAAACCGGCTTTTTCCTCACCGACGCCACTTCTCTGTAAACCGTTACAGCATCTCTTTTGTTTCGTCTGCCGGTTTTCCTGCCTGCCTTCCATATAGCGCCGTTGTTTGCGGCTATCGCCTTTCGCAAGCGATCCTCGGCAGAACCGGGTCTCGGAGCATCATCGCTGCCAAAGCCGGTATTATTTCCGTTATTATCATATCCGTTATTAT
>CADBPE010000220.1 GCA_902796475.1 uncultured Ruminococcus sp. | reverse complement strand
GGTAACGGTCATGCCCGCAGCGCCGATATCAGCCTTGCCTGCGTTTACGGAAGCTATGATCGAGTCGAACTTCATGTTCTCGATCTTCATCTCCATGCCAAGCTCGTCTGCGATAGCCTGCGCCATGTCCATATCGATACCGGTTATCTGACCGTTGCTTACATACTCATAGGGCGGGAACTCGGCATTTGTCGCAACGACAAGAGTACCATTCCTTTTTACGTCCTTCTTCTGATAGGGATTCTTGCCGACAGTCTCATCAGTGCCTATATAGTTATCAATAATGCTCTGGAGAGTACCGTCCTCCCTGAGCTTTGCAAGAGCAGCGTTCACCTTGTCAAGAAGCTCCTTGTTGCCCTTCTTTACGCACATTGCATAATCCTCAAGAGTGAACTCCTTGCTGAGTATCTTTATGTTTGAGTTTTTCTCTACAAACTTTTTTGCGGGCTGCTCGTCAAGAATAATGCAGTCTATTTTCTGCTGACTGAGAGCCTGTACTGCGTCAGCCGCCTTTGCATAGCGCTCGACCCTGGCTGTGCCGTCTGTCTCGTAATCGGTAGCATAAATATCGCCGGTCGTGCCAAGCTGTACGCCTATCACCTTATCTTTAAAATCGTACGCATCCTCAGCGGGGTCTTCCTCCTTTGAGGTCTCCTCGCTGTTCTCCTGAGGCTCCTCCTCCTTGGGCGGCTCAGTATAAACAGCGATCATCTGCTTTGATCCTGCGTATGCAGATGTATTTGAAAGCTGCTTCTTGACGGAATCCTTTATAACAATGTTGGAAGAATCCAGTGCGGCTATGTCCGCCATGCTCCAGGTGATGGAATCCACCAGAGAATCGGGCTGCATATCAGTAACAACAAGCTCTGTTTTCAGCTCATCGCACACTGCCTGCATAACGTCGATATCAATACCGGAGTATGTTCCGTTATCTATATAAGCGTTAGGCTTGGTAGCCGTTGTAACTGCAAGGGTAATGGTGCCCTTTCTTTCAACCTTCTTCTTTTTGTAGGGCGTCCTGCCCTTTTCAGAATCAAGACCGGTGTAGTTCTTCACAATATCCTCTATGGTCTTGTTTTCGGTGAGCTTTTTTAAGGCTTTGTTCACCTTATCAAGAAGCTCCTTATTGTCCTTGCTGACCACATATTTGTACTGCTTTTCGGAAAAGGGCTTTTTTACTATGGTAAGACCCTTGTTTTCCTCTGCCAGAGCATTCATGGTCTTTTCGTCAAGAACGATACATTCGACCTGCTTTTCGATAAGAGCCTTTACCGCATCCGCCGATGTATAGTAGTGCTCCACCTTTGAACGAGAGGATTCCTCATAAGGGTTGACCTCACGCTCGCCGATAGTGCCGATCTGCACACCGACATTTTTGCCGCTCAGCTCATATTCCTCAATAACCGTCTGCTCTGTTTCTGACGCTAACTTTGATTCATCCTCACCCTCCGCATATATACGCGGCGACTGCAGAAAAACCGTAAAGCATAGCGCTGCAAGAACAACAGCCATAAACCAGGCTCCTGTTCTTCTCAGTCTGTGTGTCCGTATCATTTTTCTGTCCTCCATAACAAAACAAGATACTTCAAGTTATAACACAAAATTTCAGATTTTACAATATTATCACAATAAAATGCACATCTTGCACATCTATACAGTGCTGTTTTTGTATCATTACACAAAGAAACCATCTGTCAAAAGCTGTATATAAAAACACAGCCCCCCGACCGTCTTGAAGAATAATTCAAAACGATCAGGGACTGTAAAAACAGCAAAAAATATTGCGTCTGACAAAAATCAGACGCAATATTCACCGCGCAGGCTCTGCGCTGGCTCCCCCAACTGGGCTCGAACCAGTGACATCATGATTAACACATTACGCTTTCATAGCAAGATACTCTTCAACCTTCTTTTCCGGCATCTTAAACAATTCCGAAATTTGTTTCACAGTATTGCCGAGATCATACAGGCGTTTTATCATATTTGCTTCACCTTCTGCTCTGCCTTTTGCTTCGCCTTCTGCTCTACCTTTTGCTTCGCCTTCTGCCCTGCCTTTTGCTTCGCCTTCTGCTCTACCTTCTGCTCTACCTCTTGCTTCGCCCCTTGCTTCAAGCCTATCCACATATTCACACATTGTTATTTCCTCCGCTTCTTCAATAGCTTTGTTGTACGCATCAATGAATCTTTCATCATTCTGGAAAACACTGAAGAACTCCGCCAATTCTCTCGGATGAGCAAGCACCTTATCTGACGGGATATACTCCGAACCGGTGTTTCTCGCCGCATAGAAGCTTATGATCTCCCTGAAATCGCTACCGAATCTTTTGGTATCATCCTCTGTCAGTTTATGCAGATCTATCAGATTGACTTTATAGTCGCTGACAAAGGGTCTCAGCCTTTCGGGAATATCAAGGCAATCACAAAGCTGTGCGCCATAATTCCAGGGTCTGTCTCCAAAATACAGAACCAAGGTTATGACCGGGTGATAAAGACCGTTACTGTGTTTATCATTTTCCTCATTCAATTGTTTTCTGTAGGCTGCGCCGTCATAGTTTATAACTCGCATCGGCATATACTTATCAGGAGCGGATTGATTCTCCAACCCAAAATATGCTATGTTTATACTGCAGTTGCGCCAATATTTTGATACATCACGCTCCTGCGGCCGTATCTGTCCGTCAGCCTTGTACTGCGAACTGATATCAGCCGGCGTAAGTTCTTCCGGAGAGACGACCTGATCTCCGTCAAACAGGAAGCCGTTGACAATATCCGCAAATACATCGTCATATGATTCCAGCGTCTTGCTTATCGTGTCTTTTTCTGACATTAAACATCATTCTTTCTCACCAGTGCAGTCCTTGAAAACAGCTGATGCTGATTTTCAGTCTGCATTCTATGTATATATTATATCATTGTTTTGCGAAAAACTCCAGCGTTTTTTCGGCCTTTGTTTTTTTATATTTCAGATTACCGACGCACCGAATGCAAATATCCCCAACAATAGCCTTACAAACAATTCAGGCAATATTTGTGTATCATCCCACTTGTTTTTTTGCCGGATGCTAGGGCTTGTTTGAAAAATCGAAACAATTGTTCAAAGTAACCAAATCATGCAGGCAGCTATATAAACAAAGGACAGGAAAGATTTG
>CADBPE010000219.1 GCA_902796475.1 uncultured Ruminococcus sp. | reverse complement strand
CAGCCTGCGGCTGAGAGGTCTCCACCGGAGACCCGCGCCCCACCGAAAACGAACTTTTTCTTTTGGGAGTTTCACGGATTCAGGTAAATATATAAAAAATATATTCTGTTTCATGCGTTTGCGCGATTTTTTGTTATTTTATGTTGAATATCCCGAAAAATTTGATATAATAATAGGATAGAAAACGCAAAATCATTCGGGGGCTGTTGAGCTTCCCGGGGAAAAGGATGGATCAATATGTCAAAAACTGTAAGAACAAGATTTGCGCCCAGTCCGACAGGCTTTATGCATGTCGGCAACCTGCGTACAGCACTCTATGAGTATCTGGTGGCTAAGTCGCTCGGCGGTACCTTCGTGCTCCGCATAGAGGACACCGACCAGGAACGTCAGGTAGAGGGCGCAGTGGATATAATCTATAACACGCTGAAAAGAGCCGGACTCCGCCACGATGAGGGACCGGATATCGGCGGCGATTACGGCCCTTATGTGCAGAGCGAAAGAAAGGATATGTATCTGCCCTACGCTAAAAAGCTTATTGATATGGATCAGGCGTATTACTGCTTCTGCACCAAGGAAAGACTTGATATGCTGCGTGAAAATGCCGATGAGCCGGGAACAGGCTACGACAGACATTGCCGTGATCTTCCGAAAGAAGAGGTGGAGAAAAATCTTGCGGAGGGTATGCCTTATGTTATCCGTCAGAAGATGCCGCTTGAAGGCTCCACTACGTTTGAGGACGCCGTTTATGGCTCTATAACCGTAGAAAACAGCGAGCTTCAGGATCAGATACTCATTAAGGCGGACGGCTTCCCGACATACAACTTTGCAAATGTAATAGACGACCACACAATGAACATTACTCATGTTGTGCGCGGCAGTGAGTACCTTTCGTCCACACCTAAGTACAACCTTCTTTACAAGGCTTTCGGCTGGGAAATACCTACCTATATCCATCTTCCGCTTATCATGGGCAAAAATGATGACGGTACTTACTCCAAGCTTTCAAAGCGTCACGGCGCAACAAGCTTTGAGGATCTTGTCGCAGGCGGATATCTGCCGGAGGCTATAATCAATTATATTGCTCTTCTGGGCTGGGCGCCGAAGAATAATAAGGAAATGTTCACTCTTGACGAGCTGATCGGGAATTTCTCTATTGACGGTATCAGCAAGTCTCCCGCCGTGTTCGACTATGACAAGCTTGACTGGTTCAACAGTGAGTACATCAAGGCAATGACGGTCGAGCAGTTTGCCGATGCGGCAGACCCATACTTTAAAAAGGCTCTCGGCGATTTGCAGTACGACGGCATAAAGCTTGCGTCTATTCTTCAGCAGAGAACGGTAAGGCTTACCGAGATACCTGAAAAGATCGCCTTCTTTGCTGAACAGCCGGACTATGATGTTTCACTTTTTGTAAACAAGAAGAGCAAGACTACTCTTGAAAACGTGCCGTCTTTGCTTAAAGCGGGCATTGAGGCGCTTGAAGCTCTTGAAGCCTGGGATCACGATTCTATTCATGATTGTCTTATAGATCTGGCTGTAAAGCTTGGAGTTAAAAACGGTACGGCTATGTGGCCGGTGAGAATAGCGGCTTCCGGCATGGCTGTTACGCCCGGCGGCGCTGTGGAGATACTGGATATCCTCGGCAGAGAGGAATCCATGAGAAGGCTCCATAAAGGACTTGAAAAGCTGGGCTGAAAATAATTAAAGGAGAGAAAGAAATGGCTGACGAGATAAACAAGACAAACGAGTCTGCGGCAGGCAACTTTATAGCAGACTTTATCAAAGAGGATATTTCAGAGGGCGGCAGATATGAGGGCAGAACGGTACACACACGTTTCCCTCCTGAGCCGAACGGCTATATGCACATTGGTCATGCAAAGGCTATATGTGTTGATTTTGGCATGGCTGAGAGATTCAACGGTATCTGCAACCTGCGTATGGACGATACAAACCCCACCAAGGAGGACGTCGAATACGTTGACGCTATAAAAGAGGATATTGCATGGCTTGGCTTCAAGTGGGACGACCGCTTCTACTTTGCTTCGGAATACTTCGATAAGATGTACGACTTTGCAGTGGAGCTTATCAAAAAGGGTCTTGCATACGTTTGTGAGCTTACGCCTGAGCAAATGAAGGCTAACCGGGGAGATCTTTCGCATCCTGCGGTAAGTCCCTATCGTGACCGCCCGACAGAGGAGAGCCTTGACCTTTTCGAGCGTATGAAGAACGGCGAATTTGAGGACGGCAGAATGACCCTTCGCGCCAAGATCGACCTGAACAGCGGCAACTTCAATATGCGTGACCCGGTCATCTATCGTATCAATCGTATACATCATCACAGGACAGGAGATAAGTGGTGCATTTATCCCATGTATGACTTTGCTCATCCGCTGGAGGATGCTATCGAGGGCATTACCCATTCGCTTTGCACACTGGAATTTGAGGATCACAGACCGCTTTATGACTGGGTGATAAACAATACGTCTGTTCCCGCCGTACCCCGTCAGATAGAATTTGCGCGTCTGGGCATAAACAACACTGTAATGAGCAAGAGAAAGCTTCGCAAACTGGTTGAGGAAAATTATGTAAACGGCTGGGACGATCCCCGTATGCCTACTCTCTGCGGACTGAGAAGGAGAGGCTACACTCCGGCGTCCATACGCAATTTCTGCGAGCGCATAGGCGTTGCCAAGACAAACAGCGTTGTTGAGTACAGTTTCCTTGAGCATTGTCTGAGAGAGGATCTTAACATTAATGCTCAGCGTGTAATGACGGTTCTTCGTCCGATCAAGCTGGTCATTACGAACTATCCGGAGGACAAGACAGAGACCTTTGAAATAGAGAACAATCCAAACCGCCCGGAGGACGGTACAAGGACCATAACATTTACAAGAGAGTGCTATATTGAGGCTGACGACTTCATTGAGGAGAAGATAAAGGGCTACAACAGACTTTATCCCGGCAACGAGGTGCGCCTGAAGTCTGCTTATATTGTAAAATGTACAGGCTGCAGCAAGGACGAGAACGGCAATATCACAGAGGTATATGCCGAGTACGATCCTGCCACAAGGGGCGGCGACACTCCCGACGGCAGAAAGGTTCGCGGCACGATACACTGGGTAGATGCGAAAAACAGCGTTGACACAGAGGTAAGGCTCTATGACAATCTGTTTACCGATCCCGAGCCGGATACCGGCGACAAGAATTTCCTTGACTATATCAATCCTGAGAGTCTGGTAGTTTTACAGAACTGCAAGGCAGAGCCGTTCATTGCATCGGCAGAGCCGTCATCACGCTATCAGTTTATGCGTCTGGGATATTTCTGCGCCGATAAGGAGAGCACTCCGGAGCATCTCATCTTCAACAGAGCCGTATCATTGAAGGACGGCTTCAAAAAGAAGGGCTGACGCAGCGGCAAGCTGCCGCATTAAGAAAAAACACAAAAGTTTCGCTCAAGCCTTTTCAAAGGCTCTGCGCCTGCCGCCTTTCGGCGGCGGGTTGCTTTTATCGAACCGTTAGTAGGGGACGCCCTCTTGCGCAGGGCGTCCCCTCTCAAAAAACAGTCCACCGGACT
>CADBPE010000218.1 GCA_902796475.1 uncultured Ruminococcus sp. | reverse complement strand
TTTTTGAGAGGGGACGCCCTGCGCAAGAGGGCGTCCCCTACTAACGGTCAGTTTAAAAGCCCCACGCCGCCGGCGGCGGCAAGCTGCCGCACCCAATTTCGCGTTCGACTTTGTGTCAGGCGCGATTTTTCTTTTCCGCAAATGACAGAATGTGTCAAGCCGCAGCCGGAGATAAATAAAACAACCCATATCAACAGGATCAACGCAACGTATTTTTTGATTTTTTTGATTTTTTATGGCTTTTGCTATTGACAAATATGATTAGATTTATTAAACTATATACTGTATTGATTAGATTTATCTAATCTTTGCCCCGATGTCAGATCGGATTTTTTTACGCCGTGTCGTTAGACCACTCTAATAGTTGTAAAAGGAGGTAAACTGCATGATGCCTTTGAATTTAGCGGACACAGGAGAAGAAATGATCATCCAAAAGATCAACGGCTCTCCCGATGTCAGAAAGCATCTGGAAACGCTGGGCTTTGTCAGCGGCTGTCCTGTCCGTATCGTCAATACCTTCGGCGGCAATATTATCGTCAATATAAAGGACACAAGGGTAGCCATCAGCAAAGAAATGGCACAGAAAATAATGGTATAGGAGGTCATGAGCATGAAGACACTCAGACAGGCACAGGTGGGTGAGACCGTCAAGGTCGTAAAGCTCCACGGTGAAGGCGCTCTCAGGCGCAGAATGATGGATATGGGCATCACAAAGGGTACGGAAATATTTATCCGCAAGATCGCGCCCCTTGGTGATCCGATAGAAGTCAATATCAGAGGATACGAGCTGACGCTCCGCAAAGAGGACGCCGCTATCGTAGAAGTGGAATAAAAAACAGGAGGAAAAACAAATGGCAATCAGAATTGCTCTCGCCGGCAACCCGAACTGCGGCAAAACAACGCTTTTTAACCTGCTGACGGGTACGCATCAGTATGTCGGCAACTGGCCGGGCGTTACGGTCGAGAAAAAGGAAGGCAAGCTTAAAAAGCATACGGATGTCAAGGTCACTGACCTGCCGGGCATTTATTCGCTGTCGCCTTATACGCCGGAGGAGGTCGTGGCAAGAAATTATCTGACGGAGGAAAAGCCCGAAGTGATACTCAATATCATTGACGGCTCACATCTGGAAAGAAATCTTTATCTGACAACACAGCTTTTAGAGCTGGGTATCCCCGTTGTGGCGGCAGTGAACATGATGGACATTGTGCGCAAAAGCGGCGACAAAATAAAGACCGCCGAGCTTTCAAAGGCGCTCGGCTGTCCCGTTGTGGAGATATCCGCGCTGAAAAACGAGGGTGTAGACAAAGCAATAGCGGAATGTTTGAAGGCTGCTCAAAACGCTAAGCCTGTACCGCAGCATAAGTTTTCTGAGGCAGTAGAAAAAGCTGTTGCGCACATTGAAGAAACGGCTCTGAGCGACAGATCAGAAGAACAGAAGCGCTGGTATGCGATAAAGCTTTTCGAGCGTGACGAAAAGATCATTGAAAAGCTTGGCATAAGCGAGGAAAAACAGAAGAATATCGAGGAGGATATTCAAAAAGCCGAAAAGGCGCTGGACGATGATGCCGAAAGCATTATTACCAATGAGCGATATGAATATATCGGCACACTGATAAAAAAGTGCTATCAAAAGAAAAACAGCAAGGCGCTGACGGTTTCGGACAAGATCGATAAGGTCGTTACCAACAGGATACTGGCTCTGCCGATATTCGTTGTTGTGATGTTCCTTGTCTATGCGGTCGTTATGATGCCGATACCGATGCCCTGGGGCGATTCGCTGGGAACAACGCTGACCGACTGGGCAAATGACGGCGTGTTCGGCGACGGCTGGTATCTGTTCGGCATAGGCAGAAGCGACTATAATGACGCAATGGATAACTACGCCGAAAAGATGATCTGGACGGACGAATTCAAGGCAGATATAGACAAAGCCGTAAAAGCCGATGTCTTAGGCGCAGAGGAAATTGCCTCAGCTATTGAGGACGGAAGCTTTGAGGATTTTGACGAGGCTTATGAAACATATTCGGCTTCTCTGGAGGAATACTTTACAGAAAACAATATAGAGTATACCTTTACGGATATTTACGATTCCGCAATGGAAGATGAAGAGGAAGAAGAAGCGGAAGAGGATAAAAAAGCAGAGGACGCTTCCGAAGCTGCCGGGGAAGCAGACAAAAAAGAAGAAGCTGCGCCTGATGCAGACGGCGAAAAGCTTGAAAAGCCCGCCAACGAGAATTACGGTGTGTGGATAAAGGGTATTCCCGCATTGCTGGAGCCTGCCTTTGAAAACGCTCCGGCATGGCTGCACGGACTTGTATTTGACGGTATTATCGGCGGCGTAGGCGCTGTGCTTGGCTTTGTGCCGCAGATGCTCCTGCTGTTCCTGTTCCTTGCGTTCCTTGAAGGCTGCGGCTATATGGCGAGAATAGCGTTTGTACTTGACAGAGTGTTCAGACGCTTCGGACTTTCGGGCAAATCATTTATCCCGATGCTTGTAGGTTCGGGCTGCGGCGTACCAGGTATAATGGCTTCACGAACCATTGAAAGTCAGCGTGACCGCCGCATGACTATAATGACTACCACCTTTATCCCCTGCGGAGCAAAAATGCCCATTATTGCGCTGCTTACGGCTGCGCTGTTCGGCGGTGCATGGTGGGTGGCTCCGAGCGCATATTTCCTCGGCGTGGCGGCTATCATCGTTTCGGGCATAATGCTCAAAAAGACAAGAATGTTTGCCGGAGATCCTGCGCCCTTTGTTATGGAACTTCCCGCATATCACTGGCCGACAATTGGCAGCGTACTGCGTTCAATGTGGGAACGCGGCTGGTCGTTCATTAAAAAGGCAGGAACGATAATTCTTGCTTCGTCCGTTCTTATCTGGCTCGGCAATTCCCTTGGCTGGAACGAAGGCACCTTCGGCTACTTTGAAGAATTTACGGGCGACGGCATGAGCATACTTACCGCTATCGGCAACGGCATCTGCTGGATATTTGCGCCTCTCGGCTTCGGCGAGCCCACCGCAACGGTCGCTACCGTTATGGGTCTTGTAGCAAAGGAAGAAGTTGTCGGCGTATTCGGCGTACTCGATTTCAAGGGTCTCACCCCGTTGGCAGGATATTCCTTCCTGGCATTCAATCTGCTCTGCGCTCCCTGCTTTGCGGCTATCGGCGCTATCAAAAGAGAAATGAACAGCGCAAAATGGACACTCTTTGCAGTAGGATATCAGTGTGTATTTGCTTATGCGACAGCTCTGATGATCTATCAGTTCGGTCTGATGTTCGGCGGAAGCATTCAGGTCGTTGGTCTTATTGCAGCGTTCCTTGTACTCGGCTTTATCTGTTATATGCTGTTCAGACCTGTTCCGAAAGCGCATAAGCTCAGGAAAGTCAAAGCATAAAGGAGTAATACTATGTTTGAATGGCTTGCTCAGAATTATATGACGGTTATAATTATAGCGGTAGTTGCCGCTGTGCTTGTGCTGGATATAATTTATCTTGTCAGGCAGCACAAAAAGGGCGGCATGTGTGACGGCTGCAAGGGCTGCAGCGGCTGTCAGCCGGCGAGCCGCCGGTGCCGATTTCGCGTTCACAGATAAACAAGCGGAAACGTAATTACCCGCGCCCCAAAAATATCAAACAAAAAGCCAAACACAAAAGTTTCGCTCAAGCCTTTTCAAAGGCTTGGCGCAGAGCCTGCGGCGGCAAGCTGCCGCACCCGTGTTCGCGCTCACAGATAAACAGGCGGAAATGTAATTGCCCGCGCCCCAAAAATATCAAGCCAAAAACCACAACACAAAAGTTTCGCTCAAGCCTTTTCAAAGGCTTGCAGGTCCAGGGGCGCGGGTCTCCGGTGGAGACCTCTGCCGAAGGCAGA
>CADBPE010000217.1 GCA_902796475.1 uncultured Ruminococcus sp. | reverse complement strand
TTTTTGAGAGGGGACGCCCTGCGCAAGAGGGCGTCCCCTACTAACGGTCAGTTTAAAAGCCGCCAGCCGCCGGCGGCAAGCTGCCGCACCCAATTTCGCGTTCAAAGATAAACAGGCGGAAATGTAATTGTCCGCGGCTGGAATATAGTAAGAGCCGCGATGCGTTTCTTTTGGTGCGGGTCAACTAACAACGCGAACAAGGGACCGGCAGCTTGCCGGCGCACCCATTTTGTGATATACAAAGAATACATTTTTTGATTATAAAGCTCTGTTTATCTTGATTTCCGCTATTCCATCTATTTGAGTTTCACTGATTCAGGTATAAGACATGGATAACCGGTTTTAATTGTGATGTGTTCAAAAACAGTACAAATAAAATTAACAAATTCATTATTTTTAGTCATACATTTGTATGATAAAATATAAATATATATGAATTGGTGCGTGTAAATAATATTGGGGGTAAAAAAGAATATAAGGGGGTAAAAATATGGAATCTTATTCGCGGCTTTATACTAAAAAAATAGTTGATTCTATTATACATGGATTGGAAATGAAACACAGCAGCGTACTGTTTGTAAAGCATTACAATACGCTCAACGTGCCTATCGATAATATCCAGGAAGCAGTAGAAGGCAGCAAAAAGAAGATCGAGCTTTTTTATCATGAGTTCTCGTCTTCTAAAATGCAGGAGGCTTATGAGCCGTTTCTGGGCTGGATAAAGCAGATATATTTCAGCTTTTACTATGATGTTCCTGTGCAGGATTTTCTTGAAGCGGCTGATGTATACTATCTTGCGCGTTCTGCGATAGAATCGTATATCCTTACCGGCAAGTGCAAGAGGACCGAGGATATGATCGTGGTCGAGGCTGAATATGAGCTTACTCAGTTTGCCGATTCGCTTGCAAAGCTGTTTGCTTATGTTTCAAAGGAGCATACTCTTTTCCTTGTGCTCAACCGCCTGCACCTTGCGGAAAATTCTACGCTTAATTTCCTTACCGAGTTCATCTCAAAGACAACAAATAATATATCTCTGCTGGCAAACTATAACGAGGCTTATGTTGTGCCTGCCTATACTCAGGAAAGATGGACCAAGCTGGTGCATAAGATAGAGGATCTGAACTATATGCTGGAATGGAATGTTCAGGACGTTCAGACCGATACCAATATCGCAGATGTATTTGAGCCGTCGGTGACGGATTTTCCGGAATATCTCGTTATGATAAACAACATGATAAAGACCGTTGCCATTAAGCAGGCAATGTATTATCTGAAAATACTCTATAACAAGATATCCACTGAAAAAGTAAATATCAGCGCTAAAAATAAAGCAAAATTCTATATACTCTACGCCATAGCTTCTCTTTATGACAATAATATAACCAACGCTCTTATCATGTGTGAGAAGCTGAAAAATATCAATGAAAAGCACCCTAATCTGAATTATTCCTATAATTATCATTATCTTCTGGCGCTTTGTGAAAGCTTTGGCGGGCAGAGGAACCTTGCTCAGAAAAACTGCGAAAAGTGCCGGCAGATAGCTAAGGAGCTTGAATCTGACAGGCATCTTTTTATGGCGGATCTGCTATATTATATATATTCTCTTGACAGCTGGAGCACGACCTTCCGCTGGGACAGAAAATTCGAGGGCAAGGAGCTGGACGAGTTCGCAAAGAAGGCAAGAGAGTACGAGGCGTACAATCACCTTGCGCATATCTTTTTCTTCGGCTGCGGCAACGAGAAGAAAAACTATACCACAGAGGGTCTGACCTGCGAGAATACCAAATATTTCAAGCAGGCTATGGAAATAGCCAGGATGCTCAAAAACGAGCGCGTGATGATAGCCGCATGGAAAAAGAGCGTGTTCATGGCTCAGGGCTACGGCTGCTTCGGCTATGTTGACTATTACTACAAAAAGTGTCTTGAAATAGTCGAAAGGCAGAACAATCCCGTTGAAGAAGCAAACATCTATAACGGTCTGGGCTTCAACAGGATCGTAAGCGAGCAGTTCATACTTGCAAACGACTATTTCAACAAGGCTCTTGCGATATTCTTTAAGCAGAAGAAGTATTATTATGTTGCCGAAACTCTCTACAATATGGCGACCAACGCTATTCTTGCGGATAATTACGAAACTGCGTACAATCACCTGATGTACACCATAAAGCTGCTTAAAGCAATAAAGAAGAACCGTATGACGATATGCAATATGTCAAAGGTCTATGGAATGATAGCATATTGCAGCTATAAAATGGGCATTGACTATAACGCTCATTTCTATCTCAACAAGATGGAAAGAGTGCTGTACCATGTTATCCATCCGGACGGCGAGCCGAACTATTTCCTTTGGGATGACGATATGTTCTTCTACTATTTCGACTGCGGTCTTATGGAGAAGGCGGACAATATCGAAAAGGCTCAGTATTACTTTGACAAAGCAAGGTATCATATGCTGCGTTCAGACGGACTGCAGTTTTTTGTGTATACCATGTTTGCGCTGGAGCAGGCTGATCTTTACGAAAAGCAGAACGAGCCGGAGAAGGCTCAGGAGATACTTGAAACTTGTATGGAGTTCTGCAACAGCAGAGGCTACAAGCATAAAGAGGAGATACTTTTTGCCAGACTTCACAAGCAGTCGCTTATTACAAAGCACGTTACTCTTCCGCTTACAAGTATAAATAAATATCAGATAGAGGAGCTTGTGCAGCTTGCGGAAATGGAAATGATGAACGCCGACAAGACAAAGGGTATCGATTTCCTTGTTGCATGGCAGGAGATAATAAATAAAGAGAATTACACTATTAAAGATCTCATAGAAAATTCCATGACCACCATGCAGAACAACTATAATCTTGATGTGATAATGTATGTTGAGATAGTTGACAAAAAGCCTGTTCTGCGCTATATGTGCGGCGACTATACCATAACGGATGAGCAATTGAAGAACATAACCGAATATCTTGCCCGTCACAAGAAGGAATTTGCAACATCGCGCTATGACAGGGAATTTTACGAGATGAAGACGATAGTGTCTGTTTTTGGCGTGAACAATATCGTGTCATACGGCTGTGTGCCGCTTTCTATGGATGATGAGCTCAGCGGCTACATAATAGCAGCCATTGAGCTTCATGACAACATGACAAACGATATTCTTTTCATTGACATAAACGACATCACCATCTTCAAGTTTGCGTTAAGACAGCTTACCGATAATCTTTACCGCTTGAAGGCAAGAGATGAGATCAGTCAGATGAACAAGGCTCTGCAGAGAAGCGCAGTTACCGATCTGCTTACCGGTCTGATGAACCGTCAGGGCTTCGCCAAGAAGGTCAGTGACTACGAGGCTCTTGTTAAGTCGGGCAAGAGAGAGGATATATGCGCAACGGTGCTGTATATGGATCTGGACAACTTCAAGCACTGCAACGACAATTACGGTCATGCGGTGGGTGACGTTATACTGAAATGCTTCTCACGCTTGTTTGAGCGTGTTGCAGATGATGAATCCTATGTTGTGCGCTACGGCGGTGACGAGTTCCTTATGATAATGCCGGGACATACTCTTGATGACGGAATAGCTTTCGCAAAGGAGATATATCATCAGCTTGAACTGGACAACAACTTTGTAAAGGATATTCAGGAGGCAGTACACGAAGAAATAGAGATACCGCCTGAACGCAGGGTATCATGCTCGATAGGCATAGCGTCTGTCGATGTATACAACAGAGATTCTGTTGATCTTGCGCTGAAGCATGCTGACTCCAAGCTTTACACGGTAAAGAAGAGCGAGAAATCGAATTACAGTGTATGGCGTGACGAGATAGACGGAGAATGATCGGGATCTAAAGATGTGATAAAGAGTAAAAAACCTTTCGCAGTGCATAAAAGAGCGCTGCGAAAGGTTTTTCGTTATGTCAGTCCGACTATGTTTCTTGAATAGTGGAAAATATACTGCTGCGCTATTCCTGCGTATCTGCCGATAGATGACGGCTCTGTTCCGTTGAATACGCTTGAAAGCGCTTTCTTCATCCATACGTCTATCGGGAAGGCTTCAAGTCTGTGCAGACCGTAAAGCAGAGTGCATTCCGCTACCTTTGCGCCTACGCCTACAATGGTCATCAGCTCTTTGCGGCATTCTTCAATGGGCGCTTCCCGCATTTTCTCAAGATCTACCTCTCCTGATGATACCTTTTTTGCAGCATCAATTATGTACCTTGCGCGAAAGCCCGCCCTGAGAGGGGCAAGATCCTCCGGCGCAAGTCCTGCCAATGCTCCGGCGTCAGGAAACGAGTAAGCTCCGCCGATCTCATCTCCGTAGCCCTCGCAAAGCCTTGAAACGATACCTTTTATACGAGGTATATTATTATTCTGGGAGATTATGAACGAACACAGAGCTTCCCAAGGGTCCTGACGAAGTATCCGTATCCCGTCAATGCTGTCAACGGCGCGCTGAAGCTGAGGACAAAGTGAGGTTATCTCGCTGCGTATGCCGTTGTAGTCAAGATCAAGATCAAAATAATCCTTCCATAAGCCGTTGAAATCCTCCTCGCTGCAGCCCTCTATAATTGTACAGCCGTCCTTCGTTAAAATATGAGCGCTTTTGCTTTTGACTATCCCGAAGTATGAGCCGTCCTCCTGTTCGTCCCAGCGGAAGCACTGTCCGCAGTCAAATGTGTTTTTAAGGTCAAAGCAGTCGTCGGTCGTAATGACTGCGCCCTCCTTGGTAAAACTGACTTTCATTATATTCATCTCCGTTTTTGTTATTCCATTCTCAGCAGCGCGCCCGAAGGTACGTTTCCGACTATTACAGTTTCACCGATAAGTACGGACGTTTCTACAGTGGTGGAAACAGAGCTGAGCGGCATGAGTATGTTTATCTCTGCGCTTACCTTCAGCGAGAGCCGGTGTACTGTCTGATTAAGCCCGCCCTGTTCAAAGCTGCTGTCGAAGTCGCTGCTTACATTTCCCGAAAGCGAGATAAAAAGCGGTACCGAAGGTCCTGTGCCGCTGATGATCTCTCCGCCTATTATGGTGCCGAGAGGTATGTTCACCCGATGGTTTGTTATTCCTGAAATGTTCTCCTGTATTCTCAGAGTAACGGCGTTTTTCAGACGGTTGGTCATCACGGTGTCGGCGCTTACGGCTGCCACACGCCCGTCAGGTGAGTATGAAACGGTTTCCAGATCATCAGAACCGATACCGCTTTCGTCAAGGATCTCAAGTACGCTCCTGTTTATTATCTCTGTGGCGAGAGCCTGAGCCTGTATCTCCGCTACGGCTTCGGTTATGGGCTTCAGCCGGACCTCAAAAAAGACGATCACCGCAGCCAATACCGACAAAATGATGATGAGCCGTTTGTGCTTTCTGCCGCCGCTCCTTTTATACAGCATAAAATCACCCCTACACTATACTACACAGGTGCAGGGGCTTTTGCTATTCATAAAATTAATGTTATCTCAGCCGCCGAGTGATATCATGGCGTCAATGCACTTGCGGGCGTCGCGTATAGTTTCTTCGTCAAGGATGATCTCTTCGCCGCCGGTGCCCTTGCAGCAGTCAAGCACATCCATAAGCGTGGTCGCCTTCATGTCCTTGCAGATAAAGCCCTTTGAGAGCGGATAGAACCTCTTTTCAGGACACATATACTGAAGATGCTCTGCAATGCTGTTCTCGGTGCCGATGATGAATTCCTTTCTGTCGGATCTTACAGCATAGTCCATGATGCCGCTGGTGGAGCCGATATAGTCTGCCTGCTTTGCGACTGCTGGTATACATTCGGGGTGTACAAGAAGCTCAGCATCCGGATGCAGACGCCTGGCTTCGGCGGCTTCCTCGGCGGTGACAGCTGCGTGTACGGGACATCCGCCCTGAAGGAGAAGCACGTTCTTTTCGGGAAGATTTTCCTTAACGTAGGTGCCAAGATTTATATCCGGAACAAAAATAATATCCTTGCTTTCGATCTTGCTTACTATTTCCAGCGCAGATGACGAAGTAACGCATACGTCGCAAACCGTTTTGAGGGCGGCTGTTGTGTTCACATAAGCAACAACGGTGTATCCCGGATGTTTCTTTTTAAGGTCAAGGATAAACTCCTTGTCCATCTGCTCAGCCATTGGACAGCCTGCTGTGGGCGAGGAAAGAATTACCGTTTTTTCCGGCGAAAGTATCTTGCAGGTCTCCGCCATAAAGCGCACGCCGCACATTATGACAGTTTTGTTTGGCGCCTTTGCGGCTATCTTGCTCAGAGCGTAGGAATCTCCGGTGTAGTCTGCGATCTCTATTATTTCTCTTGCCTGGTAGCTGTGGGCAAGTATACATATATCCTTTTCTTTTTTAAGACGCAGTATTTCGTCCTGTACTTCCTTTATTGTCATTTTTATCATCCTGTTCTGTATGATCGTTATAGGCGGCAAAAATGACCGGAAGCCTGTATTGCCCAATCAGGATAAAAACATCAAGACTATGGAAACAAATGGCTCCGGATTTAAATATTTGCCAAGTATGAAATGAATTATGCCAAGTATTCTTGACATAATTCGAGCTATGTGATAGAATAATATCATCTTCGGAAAGACTATTCCGTCTTTCTGAATACGGACTTCGGCGCGCCGCAGATGGGGCAGTTCCAGCTTTCGGGCAGTTCGGCAAAAGGAACGAGAGCATTTGAATATTCATATTTGCAGATGGTGCAGGTGAATTTCTCCGTTTCTTCCTCTTCCTCAGCCAGATAAGTCGGCGCATATTTAGGTGCCTTGCCCTTGATGACGTTGAGGTAAAAATCGTAGGTCATAGGCTTGCCCTTGATGGTCTCGCTTCCGTCGATAGGCTCGGCGATAAAAATAGTGTGCGTCACAGTTTCGACCGTGTTTACCACGCGGCAAAGGAACCAGCAGCAGATATCCTCCTGAATAACGGGCGCACCCTCCTGAAGGATCTTGTGCCTTACGTTGTTCAGCTTGTTTCCGTCACGGCCTGAGGTGAAGCCCAGAGCACCTATAACAGCGCCGGAGGTGTTCTCGGAGAGTACGCTTACGGTAAACTCGCCGCTTTTTTTGATACATTCATTCGTGAAGTTACTGTGGTTGATGCTGACGGCGATAGTCATGGGATAAGAGGAAATCTGTATTACGGTATTTACTATACAGGCATTTGCAGATGTTGTTCCTCGTGTGCCCACAGCGCACATACCGTAGGACAGGGAAGTCAGAATTTTGTCATACATCAGGTTAGCCTCCTCGGTAATGCCGTCCGTAAGAGCCTGTTACGGCGCAATTATGCGGACAGCGATAAGCTTGAGACTATAATACCATATTTCTGACAGATTTACAACAAAATTTATGAAGATTTTATAATTTTCTTTGAACAAATAATACCGGAATGCCCTGTTATATTATTATGACAGAGCCTTGATTTTGCGAGAGCGCCCGCTGCCGTCAGAAAAGTCCTTGCACACAAAGTATCAGACCATAGACGATAGAGCAGGCGGTCCCGTACACGATAACAGGGCCGGCGATCGCAAAAATTTTTGCTCCCAGACCAAGGATAAGTCCTTCGCTTCGGAATTCTATTGCCGGCGCCGCTACGGAATTTGCAAAGCCGGTTATCGGCACAAGAGTTCCGGCTCCCGCAAATTTTGCGATATTATCGTAAAGACTGAGCGCAGTGAGCAGAGCGGCGATAAATATAAGCGTAAGACCGGTAAGACAGCGGGCGTCTTTGATATCATATCCAAATGCGCTGCCGTAAATATCGGTAAGTCCCTGGGCGAATGTGCATATAGCCCCGCCTGTCCAGAATGCGTTAAGGCAGTTTTTCAGGATACTGCTTTTCGGTGAAGCCTTCTGAACCATTGATGAATAATCCTTTTGGGTAATGTTCGTAAGATCATCTCCTGACAGTAATTTATTCTTTGGAATTTTTGGTCTGTTTTTCTTACAATGCGAATTTGGCACCGGCAGCTTGCCGCCTCTGCGCCGCCGGAGTGAGGCGGTGAAAGAAAAAATTAAATTGATGATATTGCCCTAAGCAGCTATATTATTTATTATTGCTTTTTTTCAATATAATATTCCGTATACAAGGTGATGAATTTGAAAGAAATATATCTTGATAACAGCGCTACTACCATGGTGTGCATGGAGGCGGCTCAGAAGGCGCTGGAAATAATGACTCGGAAATATGGCAATCCTTCTTCTCTTCATTCAAAGGGCTTCGAGGCTCAAAAAGAACTTGAAAGCGCCAGAGGATCCGCAGCCGCTATGCTTGCGGCGGAAAAGGAGGAAATAATTTTCACCTCCGGCGGCACAGAAAGCAATAATACCGCAGTTTTCGGCGCTGCCGAGGCTCTTGCAAGACGCGGCAGCAGAATAGTGACTACCTCTGTCGAGCATTCCTCCGTGATAGAGGCTATGCGCCGGCTTGAAGACAAGGGCTTTGAGGTGGTCTATCTTGACCCGGACAGCAGCGGCAGGATAAACAAGGCTCAGCTTGAACAGGCAATTGACAAGAAAACTATCCTCGTGAGCATTATGGCGGTCAATAACGAGACCGGCGCCGTACAGCCCATAGAAGCCGTAAGAAAGATAATAGACAGGGCAGGCTCTCCGGCGCTTTTTCATGTTGATGCGGTGCAGGCGTTCGGCAAAATGCCGCTGAAGCCTAAAAAGCTTGGCATAGACCTTCTCAGCGCCAGCTCCCATAAGATACACGGACCAAAGGGCGCAGGGATACTCTTCATCAGAAGGGGCGCAAGAATAGCTCCGCTGCACTGCGGCGGCGAACAGGAGAGAAGGATCAGACCGGGTACGGAGCCGCTGCCTGCAATATGCGCTATGGGCGCGGCGATAAGGGCTTTGCCGGATATGAAACAGGAGCTGGAATATATAAGATCACTTGAACAGCGCTGCCGTGAGGGACTGTATGGGATAGAAAATGTGCATATAAACTCCGACAGCGAATGTATGCCGTATATAATAAATTTTTCGGTCAGGGGCATACGCTCCGAGACCATGCTCCATTATCTTGCGCAGAAGGGAATATTTGTATCAAGCGGTTCGGCATGCGCAAAAGGCAAGAAGAGCCATGTGCTTACAGCTATGGGTCTGCCGCAGGAACTGGCGGATTCAGCCGTCCGGGTCAGCTTTTCACGCTATAATACGCCCGAAGATGTGGATGAATTGATAAAAGAACTGACAAATGCTGATAATACTCTTGCAAGAAGCCGCTAAAAGTGATAAACTGCTTTTATGGACAAATTCAAAGGAGATAAAGCATGAAGGAGATCATACTGATAAAGCTTGGAGAAATAGTTCTCAAGGGTCTGAACAGAAAAAATTTTGAAGACGCTCTGCTGAGAAGCCTTCGCCGCAGACTTGCAAAGCTCGGCAGCTTTAAGGTAAGGGCGGCTCAGTCCACTATAACAGTGGAACCGATGGATGATGATATCGATATGGACGACGCTGCCGACTGCGTTTCTCATGTTTTCGGAATAGCGGCTTTTTCAAGAGCCTGTGTTGCCGAAAAGGATCTTGAAGGTATAAAGCAGGCTGCGGCGGAATATCTTGCCGATACTATGGAGAGTATAAAGACCTTCAAGGTCGAGGCAAAGCGCTCTGATAAGAAATTCCCGTATAAGTCGCCGGAAATATCCGCAGAGGTAGGCTCTTATCTTATAGAAAAGTTCCCGCACCTTACTGTGGATGTTCACGAGCCTGATGTTATAGTCACCGTAGAGGTAAGGGACTATGCAGCATACGTCAGAGCCGGACTTATCCGGGGCGCAGGAGGTATTCCTGTGGGAACGGGCGGCAAGGCGTGTGTACTCATTTCGGGAGGAATAGACAGTCCGGTGGCAGCCTATATGATGGCAAAGCGCGGTCTGGAGCTGATCGCGGTACATTTTGCAAGCCCGCCCTATACCAGCGAAAGAGCCGAAGAAAAGGTAGTGGAACTGCTTGAACGTGTCGCAAAATACAGCGGCAGACTTAAAATGTATACTGTTCCGTTTACAGAGATACAGGAGCAGATAAGGGAAAAGTGCAAGGAAGACTACTTTACCATTATAATGCGCCGCCTTATGATGGAGATAGCCCAGCGCATAGCCGCAGACAAGGGCGCTCAGGCGCTTATTACCGGAGAAAGTCTCGGTCAGGTGGCAAGCCAGACGATAGGAGCCATAGCCTGTACTGATGCGGTTTGCAGGATGCCTGTGTTCAGACCGCTTCTCGGCATGGACAAGGAGGAGATCATTGAGATCTCCAGAAAAATAGATACGTTTGAAGTATCAATACAGCCTTATGAGGACTGCTGTACAGTGTTCACTCCCAAGCACCCCCGCACAAGACCTGTGCTGGAAAAGGTGATAGAGGAGCAGAACAAGCTGGATCAGGAGCCTATGATAGAAAGAGCCATAGCAAATGTAAGAGTAAGGGATATAACCTGATAAATCATTAGGAGTGAAATCATAGTGAACGCAGAAATTTATTTTCCAAGAAACGGTAAGGCTTTCGGACAGACCTCGGAAAAAAGCTTTGAAACTGCTATTAAGAAGCTGACCTCGGTAAACGTCAATATCATCTACAAAACAGAGATAAACCTGACGGAGGAAAGCATCAGCGAGGCTCTTAAGGTGAGTGATTCCGGAGAAGAAAAGATCGGAATGATCTTTGTGGCGGATGCTCTTACCGAGGACGACCCGGAAAAGGCAAGAGAGTTTTTTGAAGGTATTGGCATTCTGAGCAAGGTGAAAAGGCTGGAATCCGAATGGCACGACCCGATGGTCGAAAATGACCCGTCCGATCCGGATGCAGGCGGCAAAAAGCGCAAAAAGAGAAAGAAAAATTATAACGATATCATCGAAGATGAATATGAAGATGGATATGAAGATGAATATGAAGACGAGGACGAAAACAAAGACAAAGACACAGACAAAGACACAGACAAAGACAAAGACGATGATATGATAGACATAAGCGGGGGCTATGTAAGCATTGAACGCAAACCCTTTTATGCTTACTGCGCCGAATACAGCAGCAAGCTTATAGTCCTTCTGCCTGAGCATGAGTCGCTGGACACCGATTTTGTTTCCGTACTGTACACGGCGGCAAGAAAAGCGGTAGTTCCCAAGAAAAAGCGCTCCTTCTGGAAAAGGATAATCCCCTGCAAGGGCGACGGTCCGCTGGACGTGGTGAGGAAGATCATACTTATCCTTGCAATCGCTACATTTATAGTATCGTCGTACATGCTTATAAATATTCTGGTAATAGAGCCTGCTGTGAACGACAAGACGACTTCATCAATACGCAGCCTGCTTGTGTCTACCGATGAAAACCAGAACTCTGATACCAAGAAGAGTACGGACGGCTCCGAGGGCGTTCTTTCCGACTTCTCGAAGCTGCTTGAAGCCAATCCCGACACCGTCGGCTGGATAACAGTGCCCAACACCGTTATAGATTATGTTGTAGTGCAGTCTCCGGAGGACGCCCAGAATGCAGCCGAGGACAAGGATCCGCACTATCTGTTCAAGGATTTCTATAACAACTATTCCAAGTACGGTACGATTTTCCTTGATTACCGCAGCCCGCTCGATGCAAAGAACCTTCTTCTTCACGGTCACCATATGCAGGACGGCAGAATGTTCTCGAACATCATGTATTATGCAAACGATCTTGATTTCTACAAGAAGACGCCTGTATTTACCTTCAACACGCTCTATGAAAAGAGCAAGTGGAAGGTCATCGCAGTGGTAAAGACAAACACGCTTTCATGGCAGGGTCCGGTGTTCAACTATCTGAGAGGAAACTTCAGCAGTGACTACGATTTTCTGAACTTTGTGTATGAGCTGCGCATGCGTTCCATCATCAACTGTCCGGTCGATGTGAATGAGAACGATACGCTTGTCACACTTTCCACCTGCGCATACGATTTTGATGATTTCCGCTGCATAGTCGTAGCTCGTAAGGTAAGAGACGGCGAGGGAACCGAGGTAGACGTATCCAAGGCGGAGCTTAACCCGAACCCGCTTTATCCTGATATATGGTACAATACCTACGGCGGAGTAAAGCCTGTGGTCACATCCTTCCAGGACGCCTTCAACAAGGGAGAGATCACCTGGTACGATGGTGAGGGCAAGTGGTCGGCAAAGGACGACGAGGATCTTGCAAAGCTTCTCAACGAGGGTAAGATAAATGCCGAGAAGATGCTCAAGGAGAGCTATGACAGGAACAGCTACGAAAAAGAACAGCTCAAAGAGATAGACAGCATTATAAAGAAATACATGGAGCGCATCAACGAGGCTGCAAAGGCTTCCGAGATCAATGACCTTTACGCTCAGGCGGTCGCAGAGATACAGCTTGTAAAGACCAAGAGCCAGATATCCGCCGAAGCCGAGGCAAGCAAGAGAGAGCTTGAGGAATCCAAGAAACTTGCAAGCGAGCAGGCGCTTTCGGAAGCTAAGGAAAATGCTGTTTACGAGTTGAGAGCTTCCGTTGCAGACAAGACCTACAATATCGCCGAGTACAACAAGGTACAGGATATTCTTGACAAGTATACCACCAGCATAAACAAGGCAAAGAATGTTCAGGAAATTGACAAGCTCAAGGAGAACGGTCTGAAGGAGCTTGCAAGGATAAAGACGGCGGAAGAAACGAGCGAAGAGAGCAGTGAGCAGGAATCCTCGAAGGAGGAATCTTCAAGAGAAGAATCCTCAAAGCCTGAGTCTTCAAGAGAAGAATCCTCAAAGCCTGAGTCTTCAAGAGAAGAATCCTCAAAGCCTGAGTCTTCAAGAGAAGAGTCCTCAAAGCCGGAATCCTCAATAAGCGATGAGCAGAGGATCAGCAATTAC
>CADBPE010000216.1 GCA_902796475.1 uncultured Ruminococcus sp. | reverse complement strand
TGAATCAAAAAACAGTCCGGTGGACTGTTTTTTGAGAGGGGACGCCCTGCGCAAGAGGGCGTCCCCTACTAACAGTTCGATAAAAGCAACCTGCCGCCGAGAGGCGGCACTGAAACACCCATTTGGTGATAAACAAAGAGTAAAACATTAACTTTATATAGCTCTGTTTATCTTGATTTCCCGTATTCTTTCTATTCGAGTTTCACGGATTCAGGTTAATTTAAAAAAACAATTGACAAGTATCAGATTTAGTGGTATGATGAACTCAATAAGGAAAGTGCATTGAAAAGGACCCGTTTCCTCACGGGCGCAGACAGAGAACGGCGGTCATCGGCTGCAAGCTGCCGTATGTGCAGAGGGATCGGCACCACCTTGGAGCAATCAGCGAAAGGTTTTTCCGTAAGCTGTATCGTATGTCTGCGTTAAAGACGCCGAGTTTTTCTCACTGAGATGGCGGCAATGTGCCGTCAAAAAGGGTGGAACCGTGGAGCTTTGCTTCGCCCCTGGCTGTTTTTATACAGCTATGGGCGATTTTTTTATGCTTTTGATGCATTATCCTGAATTTTGTATGTGGAACTGAGGTTCCGAAGAAAAAAGGAGGTACATTTATTATGATCAAGGTCGAGCTTAAAGACGGTATTGTAAAGGAATTTGAAAACGGCACAACGGTAGCTGATATAGCCAAAAGCCTTAGCATGGGTCTTTACAAAAACGCCTGCGCAGCTAAAATTGACGGCGCAGTCTGTGACCTGAGAACAGCCGTTGACAAGGACTGCCGGGTAGAGATACTTACATTTGACGAAACGGACGGAAAGAAGGCTTTCTGGCACACGACCTCTCATGTGCTGGCGCAGGCTGTCAAAAGACTTTTCCCGAATGCAAAGTTTGCTATCGGTCCTGCTATCGACAGCGGCTTCTACTACGATTTTGACGTAGAAAAGGCTTTCTCACCGGAGGATCTGGAGAAGATCACCGCCGAGATGAAGAAGATCGTCAAGGAAGGACTGGACGTTGAAAGATTCTATCTGCAGCCCGATGAAGCAGTAAAGACGCTTGAAGAAATGCAGGAACCCTACAAGGTGGAGCTTTGCAAAGAGCATACGGATAAGGGCGAGCCTATCAGCTTCTACAAACAGGGCGAGTTTACCGATCTCTGCGCAGGTCCTCATCTGATGAACGTTTCTGCGATAAAGGCTGTTAAGCTTACGGCTTGTACGGGCGCTTACTGGAGAGGCGACTCAAAGAATACACAGCTTTGCAGAGTTTACGGCGTGTCATTCCCCAAGGCTTCCATGCTTGAAGAACATCTGAAAAAGCTTGAAGAAGCAAAGCTCCGTGACCACAACAAAATAGGCCGTGAGCTTGAGTATTTTACGACTGTTGACTATGTTGGTCAGGGCCTTCCCGTTCTGCTGCCCAAGGGCGCAAGAGTTGTACAGCTTTTGCAGAGATGGGTAGAGGACGTTGAGCAGAAAAAGGGCTGTCAGCTTACAAAGACGCCGCTTTTTGCAAAGAGAGAGCTTTACAAGATATCCGGTCACTGGGATCATTATCTTGACGGCATGTTCGTTATGGGCGACCCGAACGACGAAACAAAGGAGTGCTTTGCTCTTCGTCCGATGACCTGCCCGTTCCAGTATCAGGTATATCTCAACAAGCAGCGTTCCTACCGTGATCTGCCCATGCGTCTGACAGAAACGTCTACTCTGTTCAGAAACGAGGCGTCTGGCGAAATGCACGGACTTATCCGCGTAAGGCAGTTCACTATCTCCGAGGGACATTACATTCTGCGTCCTGACCAGCTTGAACAGGAGTTCCAGGGATGTCTGGAGCTTGCCAAGTATTTCCTCGACACGGTAGGTCTGCTTGAAGACTGCTCCTTCCGTTTCTCTCAGTGGGATCCTGCCAATCCCAACAATAAGTACGAGGGCACTGCAGAGCAGTGGGAGGAAGCTCAGTCAGTTATGAAGAAGATACTTGACGACATCGGTCTGAAGTACGAGATAGGCATTGACGAAGCTGCTTTCTACGGTCCGAAGCTTGACATTCAGTACAAGAATGTTTTCGGCAAGGAGGACACGATAGTTACTATCCAGATAGATATGCTGCTTGCCGAGAAGTTCGGTATGTATTATATCGACAAGGACGGTCAGAAGAAGCTGCCCTACATCATTCACAGAACATCGCTTGGCTGCTTTGAAAGAACGCTCGCCTATATGCTTGAGCATTTTGCCGGCGCTCTGCCGATGTGGCTGAGTCCCGAACAGGTAAGAGTGCTGCCCATAAGCGAGAACCTTGCTGATCAGGCAAAGGAGATCGAAGCAAAGCTCACGGCTGCCGGCATTCGTGTTACAACCGACCTGAGAAGCGAGAAGATCGGCTACAAGATAAGAGAAGCCCAGCTTGAGAAGATCCCCTATATGCTCGTAATAGGCAGCAAGGAGGTCGAGAACGGCACTGTTTCGGTACGTTCAAGAAAGCAGGCTGATATGGGTTCCATGCCTGTTGACGACTTTATTTCAATGGCTCTGAAGGAGATAGAGGAAAAGGCAAAGTGATCCTTTCGGGCGGTACAAAGCAATAAAAAAAGCTCCGTTCAAGGCTATGAAAGCTTTGAACGGAGTTTTTATTATCATGACAGCATGAAATAAAAATATCCCGCCGCAATTGTGACGGGATGAACGGACTGAGACGATAAGCCGGGTTCTGTCGTGAACAGCCATCTATCTTGGCAGGGCGTTGCCGCCGCTGCTCAGTGCCACCTGATCAAGGCCATCGGGCAGATGTTATGCCTTTGTGCGGTGTTGCTCCGGATAGGGTTTACAGGGCCGCACAGTCTCCTGTGCGCCGGTGAGCTCTTACCTCGCCTTTCCACCCTTACCTG
>CADBPE010000215.1 GCA_902796475.1 uncultured Ruminococcus sp. | reverse complement strand
GCGTTTCCGATTGTTTATCTATGATCGCGAAATCGGGAGCGCAGGCTCTGCGCGGTAAGTAAAAACGATGCCGGAATGAAACGGCTCCATTCAGAAAAGACCGGGTGAAAAAATGTATAATAATTTAAGATCAGATAAGGATATTATGGAAAAACTTATGTACTTTCTCGCATTCGTGGCTCTGGTATGCTCTGTCGCCGCTTGCTTCGCTATAAAAAACGGCTGTCAGAGGAGCGTGAGCGGCATAAGGGATCCTATACAGGGTCCCGCTGAGGGCTTCGAGCACATGAAAATAGGCGGCTTCGACCTTACGCTCACCTTCGTTAACAGCTACGATATAGAGGGGCTCGTGGTGCATACAAAGGATTATATGGGCTTCGATATCAGCGACCAGCTTTCGCCGTGTGATATCGGTCTGGCATGGGGCAATGTGGCGGCAAATAATCTCAGCGGTATAATAAGCTGGGATCACGGCATAAGAAACCTGAAAATGAGCTGCAAAACCGAAGATATAAGCTTTTTGGGCGGCAGGGAATATATAGACTCGCATGTGTCCAACAACCATGTTATACCTGCGGATCTGTGGGTCTTCTGGAATTTAAGGAGCATACATGCAGGCGACCATGTAAGGCTTAAGGGGTATCTTGTGTATGTTGACGGGATAAACACAGACGGTACAAATTTCAAGTGGTATTCAAGTCAGGTGCGCAGCGATACCGGCGACGGAGCCTGCGAAATAATGTATGTTACATCGGTGGAATGGCTGCAATAATATAAAACAAAAAAGTATCGTCTGCGGTATATGTGCGCATACGATACTTTTTTCGTTTATTCAAGATTTCCGGTGTGAAACATTATTGCTGATATCGCTGCAAGCGGCGCAGTCTCGGCGCGCAGTATGCGCTGACCAAGTGTTGCCGTCACGGCTCCTTTTCCGGAAAGCAGCTGTACCTCCGATTCCTCATAGCCTCCCTCCGGACCTGTGAATATCGCTATCCTGCGGTCTGCTCCGGTTATGGCTTCTCTTAACGGTATTCCGCCGCCTTCGTAAAAAAGTACGGTCTTGTCAAAATCCTTCAGCATGTCTGACGCAGCCTTTAGCTCGGTAAATGCCCCTATTTCGGGTATTATTCCCCGCTGTGACTGCATGGCTGCCTGCTCGGCTATTTTCCGGTACCGCTCACGCTTTTTCAGGGCGGCTTTTGCATCGGGTCTTGATATGCACCGGCTCGTCAGTACGGGCACTATGCTGTGTACGCCCAGCTCGACCGACTTCTGAATAACGCTTTCCATCTTGTCGCCTTTTGTCAAAGCGGCAAAAAGCGTTACCTCAATGTCGGGCTCATGGGTACATTCCTGTTCGGATACCTGCCTTACAAGTACGCCGTCAGCGTTTATCCTCTCGATCCGGCAAAGGTGCTGCACCTTGCTTTTGTCGCACAGGGTTATCACCTCGCCTACGGACATCCTCAGGGCTTTGGATATATGATTGGCGTCCTCGCCGGTTATAAGCCGGGTCTCGCCCACGATATCTGTAAAAAACCAGTCCATTTTTTTCCTCCGTCTTGTGTTTCTATTTTTCGGAAACGGTATTTTCTTCTCTCTTTTTGTCTGCTGCGGCAGTGTCTTCTGAGGGGTCAGGCGCAGTGTGACGCTGAGATCTTCTGACGATCATACTGCGAAGCTTTTGCAGCCTTAAACGGTTGTAGCGCTGTATACATATAAACGGGAGATTGCCGATGATAAGCAGTATCGAAAGCAGCAGTCCGAGATAAAATTTGTTTATGCTGAGAAGCACGAGCGCGAAAAGGCAGTTTACCTTGTGATTCCACTCTCCCCGGCAGGTCTCGGCAATAAAGCGGTCGATATATTCAGGGGAAAGGCTGTCAAGATGGCTTTTTGAGAATCCGTTTTTGCCCACATGCTGGGGCAGACGATCCTTCCATTTGTTTATGTGCATTACCTCGCTGTAAAAACGGCCGTCCTTTTCCCAGCGGTGAGGACGGTATATCCGTTTGTCGGGAGAAAAGCGGTTCAGATCTATAACTGTACACATGAACAAAGAAGCGCAGTGCCATGCTGTGCCAAGAAGAATGTTTATTATCAGCGCATTAAATACATTGTGTGTGCCAAGCATATTATCCCCCCTGCCGATCACTTGATAAATTAAATAATAAGCGATTTCTGCGAAAACTTTGTTAATAAATTATGAACTTTACGCAGAATTGGAATATCCTTTAGAATAATTATCAGTTGTTATAAAGCGTCTTGGTATGGTAAAATATAAACAGTCATCTTTATATAAACGAATTTTCAATTTT
>CADBPE010000214.1 GCA_902796475.1 uncultured Ruminococcus sp. | reverse complement strand
GCAGGCATTTACGATATTTTCAATCATATCTGCGAGCAGTATTTCTCCGGAGAGGATGATAACACCTCCGACTACATCAGTGAGGGACTTATGCGCGGTCTTATCCATGCAAGCCGTATCGCTGTTGATGATCCGCAGGATTATGAAGCGCGTTCCAATATCATGTGGACTGCAACATGGGCGCTGAATACGCTTGTAGGCAAGGGCAAGACCGAGGACTGGATGGTGCATATGCTCGGTCAGGCTGTCGGAGCATATACGGACGCAACTCACGGAATGACATTGGCGGCTGTATCTCTGCCTTATTACAGATATATCATGCCTTACGGCGTTAAGAAGTTTGCTCGTTTTGCAACGGAGGTATGGGGCATTGATCGCGGCAGCAAGACCGATGAGCAGCTTGCAAATGAGGGACTTTCCGCTATGGAAGGCTGGATGAATGAGATCGGACTTGTGATGAACCTGAAAGACCTTGGAACGACTGAGAATATGATCGAGGGCATTGCGGATGCTACGTTTATTCTCAACGGCGGCTATAAGGTGCTTGACCGTGATGAGGTAGTTCAGATACTGAAAGCAAGTATGGGCTGATAAACAATAATTTTGAAAACACATGCATTTTTTTATTTCTTGCCTTTTGAGATTGTTTATAAGCAATAGATGTGTTATAATATCATTACGGCATATCAAATATTTTTTATTTGATATCGGTTTTTCTGACACTAAATATCAGGAGGAAACAAATATGAATATTACAAAGAGTATTGACGCAAACACTTGCACACTCTCTATCGAAGGAGATATCGATACGACCTCCTCTGCCCTGCTCGACAAGGCTGTTGAAGAATGTCTGCCGCAGTGCAGCAGGGTCGTGCTTGATATGGCGGAAGTAAAATATATATCTTCGGCAGGGATCCGCAGTATAATTAAAGCCAGAAAGCTTGTCGGCAGCAATGATCTTGTACTAAGGAATATCAGGGCTAATATTATGGAGATCATAAAAATGACCGGCTTTGCCGGCAGACTCAATATTGAATGAAAATGAAAAAATCAATTTTCTGGAAACTCGTACTGCTCATACTTCCCCTTGTTCTTGTTACAGATCTCGCAGTTCTTCTAGGATCATATCTCATAACATATAACGCAACCATGAACAAGTGCCGGGAAGATGTCAAGAAAGCGGCTCTTATCGCCGCAAATGATTTTGAAACAGCTGATATCAGCCTCAATGACGATCTTGAGTACAGATCTGAAAGATTCGATAGTCTTTGCGATATTATGGGTATGGCGTATATCTATACAGAAATACCCGATACGGACAAGGGCTGCGTAACATATCTTTCCATAGGATACGGTCAAGGCGCTTTGGAATCGGCAAAGCAATCCCACTATATAGGATATGTTTCCGACATAGTGTATGAAGAAGAGATAAGAGCTTTCAAAAATGATGAAGTGACATTCTATCATGACTATACGGAATACGGTGACACTATAGTCTGCTATGTTCCTGTAAAGAGGAACATAGCCTCTGATAATTCCGGCAAAGAGAAGAAAACATTCTGCATTGCCGGTGCGGAAATGTCCATCAGCGATGCTGTCAACACGGTACAGATGAGATTCAGATATATAATGATAATGATAATCGTCACATCTGTTCTGATAGTATTTATCATAGCGTTTATTCTGAAAAAAAAGATCCAGAAGCCGGTCACTCTTATCAGCAAAAAAATGGTCGGTTTTATCCAAGAGCGCGGCAGTGAATTCGTACCGCTGAAAATCAATGGACAGGATGAATTTGCAAAAATGGCTGATTCCTTCAACAGCATGGCGTATGAAATAGACCGTTATATCAAGGATATTTCAGAACTTAACCGTGAAAAAGCGATGCAGGAAACAGAGCTGAATATTGCCAGAGAAATACAGAATGGTTTTCTGGAGCCGACATCATTCCGCAATGAAAGCGTGAATATCAATTCATGTATGCTGCCCGCAAGGGACGTCGGAGGCGATCTTCACGATTACCGAATACTCAGCGACGGCAGTATATGTGTGATAATTGCCGATGTTTCAGGCAAGGGAGTTTCGGCTGCTCTGTTCATGGCAAATGCGATCACCCTGCTCAGGCAATATGCAGAGTCCGGTTTATCTCCAAGCAGAATAATGGCGGAATACAACGATCATCTTGCGAAGCATAACCCCAACATGATGTTTATTACGACCTTTATCGGAATATATCATCCCGAAACCGGAGAGCTTGTTTACTCCAACGCCGGTCACAATCCCCCCTATCTGCTTTCGGACAGACTTATCGAAATAGAAAGCGCATTTGAATCGGCTGCCGGTATTTTTGAGGATGAACAATACACTGAAAGACGGATAAAAATGAAGCCGGGCGATACGCTGTTTCTCTATACCGATGGCGTTCCCGAAGCAAAAAGCACAGAT
>CADBPE010000213.1 GCA_902796475.1 uncultured Ruminococcus sp. | reverse complement strand
CTCCGCAAGGGGTGAATCAAAAAACAGTCCGGTGGACTGTTTTTTGAGAGGGGACGCCCTGCGCAAGAGGGCGTCCCCTTGCAGCAAGTCAGGGAAAACCGCCCTCACCGCCGCAAGGCGGTGAAAAAAATTTCCTGCGGTTCAGATATTCATATTAAGATATCCATATTCAGATATCCATACTCAGATATTCATATTCAGATATCCATATATTCCCGATACCTTGGGAGTATGCCTGTTTTGTTTTCGCTAAGGCTTGCCCGCTTCTGGAAAACTCCGGGGAACGAATTGCCCTCAATAAGAACGGGTCCGTGATCGCTGATAGCTACATCCCAGCCGACATAGCGCACCTGGGGAATGACCTCGGCAGCCTTCTTTACCAGCTCAACGGCTTCTTCAAACATGGGTATCTGAAAGCCGATAATGTCGGTGCCGGTAATGGGATGCTTTGAATAGAGAATATCGTCCTTGTCAATGGCAGGCACTGTGACCCTGCCGCTGTCATCGGGAAATGTGTACATACCGCCGCTTGAAAAATTATCCACGATCCCGCCGTTGCCGATCTTGAGAATGGCATGCAGGAAACAGCCCTTGCCGTCCTTGCAGAACGTAAACATTCTTATCGAGTTCACCGACTCAGGATAAAGCACGTCCATGTCGGGATGCTGTACAATGAAAGCTTCAACAAGCTTCTGGTTTTTCTCTGTTATTTCGTCATAGAGCTTTTTCAGGTCTGTCTTATCGTCAACGGTATATTTTTCCACACCAAAGCCCCCCTGACCGTCTATCGGCTTGGCGATTATCGAAGGATGCTTCTTCATAAATTCAGCAAACTTCTCCGGCGAAGTGTCGTTCATATCAAGCCAGTCACGGTTAAGAAACTCTGCAAACTTTTTGTTAAAAGTAACCTTGTCGTCAAACAGACCCATGTATTCCTTCTCGTTGTATTTTTTGATGATCGCATTGTTCTTGCCTCTGGTAAGATAGGTCGCTCTCTGCTCCTCGTTCAGATTGTAGAACTCGAACTCCTGATAATCATGGTATCCTGCCTGGAACTTCATACCGCAGTGTATCATATCGAAGAAAACGCCGAAAAAGCCCTTATCGCATTTTTTTGAAACGTTTTTAGCGATTCTGAACATCTTGCCGTAGTCCATTTTTATAATTCTTGCGAGCATATATCTTATTCTTGCCATACAGTCACATCCAATCTTAATTTTAGCACCATTATAGTTTACAATATACGCAGTGTTTTTTCAAGACCTTACTTACACAAATTTCTTTTATCATACAGCAATAATACTAATAAAAAGCCCCTCTTCCGTTGGAAAGAGGGGTCATGTCTTTAAGTGGGATATTCCGATATTGTTTTACTCTTGGTCAGTTTGAAAGACACTTTACCATTACAGCCTTCTGAGCGTGAAGTCTGTTCTCGGCTTCCTCGAATATCTCATTTGCATGAGCCTCAAAGACTTCCTCGGTTATCTCCTCGCCCCTGTGCGCCGGCAGACAATGCTGTACCATAGCATCAGGCTTTGCAAGAGCCATAAGCTCGGCATTTACCTGATAACCCTCAAATGCCTTTCTTCTCTTCTCGGCTTCGCCTTCCTGTCCCATAGAAGCCCATACGTCGGTAATAACAACATCTGCGTCAACAGCAGCTTCCTTGGGTGTGCGGAACATCCGGAACTTATCACCGAAATCCTTGGCAAAGGCAAGCACGTCGGCATGAGGCTCGTAGCCCTCCGGACACGCAACAGAAATGGACATTCCTGTTTTCAGAGCGCCTACGATAAGAGAATTCATCATGTTGTTGCCGTCGCCGATACAGCACATTTTAAGTCCGGCAAGCTTGCCCTTGAACTCACGGATCGTCATAAGATCGGCAAGTATCTGGCAGGGGTGACAGAAATCTGTCAGACCGTTGATGATCGGGATACTGCCGTACTCAGCAAGAGCCTCTACCTCAGCCTGCTCAAATGTACGGATCATAATGCCGTCAAGGTAGCGTGAAAGCACCCTTGCAGTGTCCTGAACAGGCTCGCCCCTGCCGATCTGCATATCCTTCGACGAAAGAAATATCGGCTGTCCGCCAAGCTGGTACATGCCCACTTCAAACGACACTCTTGTTCTTGTTGAGGCCTTCTCGAAGATAAGTCCGAGCGACTTACCCTCAAGATACTTATGGGAGATCCCATGCTTCTGCTCGTACTTGAGCTGATCCGCAAGGTTGAGTATCTCGGTGATCTCATCGCTTGTCAGGTCAAGCATTTTCAAAAGATGTTTCATAGTGTTTCCTCCATAGTATTTTTAAGGATAGTAAGTCCTTTGTTTATCTCATCATAGCTTATGGTAAGCGGCGGAAGAAGTCTGAGCAGGTTCTTGGCGGTAAGGATAAGCAGTCCGTTTTCTATGCACTTTGCAGCTACCGCTTTTGCGTTGTCCTTTTCAGTGACAATGCCTATCATCATGCCGATACCCCTTACCTCTTTCACGTTGGGCATTTTCAGAAGCTCAGCCTTGATGTATTCGCCCTTTTCGGTCACGCTTTTAAGGAACTCCGGCTCGGCTACTCTTGAAAGCACCTCTGCGGCTGCTGCGCAAGCTATCGGGTTGCCGCCGAAGGTAGTGCCGTGTGTTCCGGGAACAAGCACCCCGCTCGTCTTTTTGTTGCTCAGGCAGGCGCCCATCGGAAGTCCGCCGCCAAGTCCCTTTGCAGATGTGACAACGTCAGGCTCCAGACCGTAGCCCTGATAGCAGTAGAAGCTTCCTGTTCTGGAAACACCTGTCTGCACCTCATCTATCATAAAGAGAATATCCTTTTCCCTGCAAAGGCTCTGTATTTCGGCAGTATATTCCTTATCGAGAGGCATTACGCCGCCCTCGCCCTGAATAAGCTCGATAAACACAGCGCATACATCATCGGTGAGCTTCGCTTTGAGGTCGTCGATATCGTTAGCCTTTGCATAGTCGAAGCCCTCTGTAAACGGGAAAAAGAAATTATGGAAAACGTCCTGACCCGTTGCTGCAAGCGTTGTCACCGTTCTGCCGTGAAACGAATTAACAAGGGTAAGTATCTTCTGGCGGCCCTCGCCGTATTTATCAAAGCTGTATTTTCTTGCGATCTTGATAGCACATTCATTTGCCTCGGCTCCCGAATTGCAAAGGAAAACCTTATCCATTCCGGAAAGAGCGCAAAGCTTTTTTGCGACCTCTGTCTGAAGCGGCGAATAGTACAGGTTTGAGATATGCTG
>CADBPE010000212.1 GCA_902796475.1 uncultured Ruminococcus sp. | reverse complement strand
TAGAATTATACAATGATGTGTGTTATAATAGTGTAAAATAACCTTTGAGAGGAGTTTTATAATGATACGCAAATATATCTTTGGCTCTCCCATTGAAACCGATGCAGTGGTTGAAAATATCGCTGCCGAAAACGGCGCACCCCCTTACCTTTCTCTTGACAGGGACAATGACGGACATCAGGTTTTCTCGTGCAGGCTGGCGGATGATGACATCGTTTACGGTCTGGGCGAAGCTCCCAGAGGCATAAACAAGCGCGGACACATCTACGAAAGCTTTAACAGCGACGACCCCTATCATACCGAGAATAAGCGTTCCCTTTACGGTTCGCATAATTTCATTGTCGTTGACGGCGAAACATGCTTTGGTCTTTTTATCGACTGCGGCGCTTCCGTTACCTTTGATATCGGCTACACCGAGCATGACAAGATGAGCATTACTCCTTCTATCGGAGATCTGGTTCTTTATATCATTGAGGGAAGCAGCAGTTATGATATAGTAAAGCAGTTCAGGCGTATCATCGGCAAAAGCTACATTGCGCCAAAGTGGGCTTTCGGTTTTCAGCAGAGCCGCTGGAGCTATTTCACGGCTGACGATGTGCGCCGCGTTGCAAAAAGCTACCGTGAAGCGGGCATTCCTCTTGATGCGGTATACCTCGATATAGACTACATGGAGGACTACAAGGACTTCACCGTCAGCAGTGAGCGTTTTCCGGACTTCCCCGCTTTTGTGCAGGAGATGAAGGACATGGGCATACATCTTGTGCCTATTATCGATGCCGGCGTGAAGATAGAGGACGGCTATGACGTTTACGAGGAAGGCAAGGAAAAGGGCTATTTCTGCAAGCGTCCCGACGGCACCGACTTTGTAGCGGCTGTATGGCCGGGCAGAACACACTTTCCGGATTTTCTTGATCCTGATGCGAGAAAATGGTTCGGCGACAAATACAAGGTCCTTCTTGATGCCGGCATTGACGGTTTCTGGAATGACATGAACGAACCTGCCATGTTCTTCACCGATGAAGGCGTGGAGGAAGCTGTCGGATATCTTAAAAATTTCGATTTCAGCTGCAACGATGCGGGCAAATATTTTGAGCTTTCGGGCAAATTTACGGGACTTGCCAACCGCAGGAAGGATTACTCGAACATACGCCACCGCATAAACGGCGAAATGGTCAGCCATGACAGGGTACACAATCTTTTCGGCTATATGATGACCCGCGCCGCCGCAGAAGGCTTCAAGCGGCTTGCTCCGGATAAGGAAATACTTATCTTTTCCAGATCGTCATACATCGGAATGCACCGTTACGGCGGAATATGGACAGGCGACAATCAGTCGTGGTGGTCGCATATACTGCTTAATATAAAGATGATGCCCTCTCTGAATATGTGCGGATTCATTTATACCGGCGCAGACCTCGGCGGATTCGGCGCAAACTGCACCCGTGACCTGCTTCTTCGCTGGCTGGCGGTAGGTATTTTCACTCCGCTCATGCGTGACCACAGCGCACTCGGCACACGCAGTCAGGAATGCTACAATATGGGCGATACTCAGGCATTCAAGGGTATTATCGGACTGCGCTACAGACTTCTCCCGTATCTGTATAGATCCTATCTTAATGCCTGCAATAATGACGACATGATGATAAAGCCGCTTGCTTTCGGATATCCTGACGATAAGCGCGCAAGACACATTGAGGATCAGCTTCTTGTCGGCGACAGCATTATGATAGCCCCGGTTTACGAGCAGAACGCAGTGGGAAGATACGTTTATCTGCCCGAAGAAATGCGTCTTGTGATATTCAAGGACGCCAAGGTATTCCGGACGGAGATCCTTCCGCAGGGTGTACATTACATAGACGCCGCATTAGATGAGGTGCCGATCTTCATTCGCAAGGGCAAGGAGCTTCCGCTATGCGCACCCGCCCAGTGCACTGCCGAGCTTTCAGAGGAGATCACAGAGATCATACGCTGAAGCGCACAGCAAAAGCCGAAATATAAGGGTTTATGAGGTTTGACGATAATTTAAGTAAAAATTTTGCCCTCACCGCTTCGCAGCGGTGAGGGCAGCTTGCCGCCGCTCTGCGCCGGCGGCGGGTGGCTTTTAAACTAACCGTTAGTAGGGGACGCCCTCTTGCGCAGGGCGTCCCCTCTCAAAAAACAGTCCACCGGACTGTTTTTT